>NZ_JAKJSE010000023.1:0-122209 GCF_050336585.1 Enterovibrio makurazakiensis | reverse complement strand
GGTGAAGGGATCTTGAACAATCAATACATAACGCGAGCGTTCTTCAACACTCAGCGCCTTGAGCCATTGCAAATCGAAGTTAACAGCATGATGACCATCAAGAGACTCCATCAGAGTCGGAACCGACAACGCAGGCGCATCAACATACCCTATCGCTTTCTTGGTCGCAGCCTGTGCCCACTTTGGTTGGGTAAAGGTGTTAACGATAACAGGCGCTTTCGCCATCCACGGCAGCATAGATTCAATGTTCGCAACTAAGTAATCTTTAGCTGGTCGCTGATAGCGGCTGTAGTACAGGTTGATAAAGCGAGAACGGAAGCTAGGGACATCGACTTTGATAGGACACTGAGTGGCACATGCTTTACATGCCAAACATCCATTCATGGCTTCCATCACTTCATGTGAGAAATCATAGTCATCTTTCTTTGCAAGCCATGTGTTTTTAAAGCGCGCAACAATCTGACGTACTGACGGCGTTTTTTCATTGAGGTCTTTTTCAAGTACCAGTGGATCAACGCCCTGTTCGGCAAGTAAACGCAACCATTCGCGCACAATACCGGCACGACCTTTTGGAGAGTGGCGGCGGTCATAAGTGATTTTCATCGACGGACACATCGGAGAACTGGTGTCGTAGTTGAAGCAAAGCCCGTTACCATTACATTCCATCGCCTGACGGAAACTGTCACGTGTTACAACCGGAATTTGGCGATCCAATGTACCGCGTTTCGCTCCGTCCACTTTTACCAGCGTTTCTTCACTATCAAACGGCGTACAGATTTTGCCTGGGTTCATCCGGTTATCAGGATCAAACGCAGCTTTGACCTTACGCAGTTCGTTAAACAATTCATCGCCAAAGAACTCAGGACCATATTCTGAGCGGAAGCCCTTACCGTGTTCGCCCCACATCAAGCCGCCATATTTCGCCACCAGTGCGACTACCTGATCGGAGATTGTTTTCATTAAACGTTCTTGTTCAGGGTCACACATATCAAGGGCGGGACGGACATGAAGCACGCCCGCATCAACGTGACCAAACATGCCATAATCTAGCTTGTGGCTATCGAGCAAGGCGCGAAACTCCACAATGTAGTCAGCCAAGTTTTCAGGCGGCACACAGGTGTCTTCAGCAAATGCGATAGGTTTGGCTGCGCCTTTGGTCGCACCTAGTAAACCCACCGCTTTTTTACGCATGTTATAAATTCGATTAATTGACGGGAGATCATCACAGACTTGATACCCAATCACACCCTGATCGCCAGCTTCAACTAACACGTCCAAACGCGCAATCAATGCCAAGACCTGCCCGTTCACTTCGTCAATGTCGTTACCCGCAAACTCCACCACATTGATGCCTTGCATCACTTTGCCTGGTACATCGGTCAGAAGGTCCTTGACCGTATTCCAAACAATATCTTCCCGAGCAAGGTTCAATACCCGTGAGTCAACAGTTTCAACAGACAGGGCTTTCGCTTCGACCATCACTGGCGCACTGCGCAGTGCCGAATCAAAGCTGTCGTACTTTACATTGACTAAAGTACGCGCTTTCGGGATTGGGGTAATGTTGAGTTTAGCTTCAGCAATAAATGCCAGCGAACCTTCGGCGCCACACAGCAAACGAGCCATGTTGAAGGTGTCCGACTCTGGTTGATAGGCATTTTTGAGATCATAGCCTGTCAAAAAGCGGTTCAATGGTGGGAACTTAGCGTCTATTTCTGCGCGTTTTGAACGGCAAATATCCGCAGCGGTTCGCAGTGCATGTCCCGCAAAATCTTGGCGTGGATTGGCTGCAATTTCATCCATTGATAGCGTGTCAGTATCCAGCAAAGAGCCATCTGCCATGACCGCAGTAAGACCAAGAACATGATCCGAGGTTTTGCCATAACGTAACGACCCTTGACCTGACGCATCGGTATTAACCATACCGCCGATCGTCGCGCGGTTACTGGTTGAGAGATCAGGCGAGAAGAAAAAACCGTGAGGTCTCAGTGCGTCATTCAGCGCATCTTTCACCACACCGGCTTGAACACGAACCCAGCCTTCCTCCGCGTTCACTTCAAGGATATTGCGCATGTGACGAGACATATCAACAACGATGTGCTGGGTCAACGATTGCCCATTAGTGCCTGTACCGCCCCCTCGCGCTGAAAAACGAATATCACTGAATTCTGATTGTTGGCATAACGAGCCAATCATCGACAGATCTTGGATTGATGTTGGGAAAACCACGGCTTGTGGCAAGAGCTGATAGACAGAGTTATCCGTCGCGACGGCAAGTCGGCTTGCGTAGAATGTTTCTACATCACCTTGAAAACCATTGCTTTTGAGCGCATCCAGATAGCGTCCAACAACAGGTTCAAGTGTGTGCTGATGGGTAAGTGCTGGTAACATCATGCTCCCTGAGGCCAGTATACTCACCGTTATTCCATACGGCTTCTGGCAAATTACGTTGAATTCAATGCCACACACTTTACCTCAGGTGTGAGGTGCATCAAAGTGGAAATGATGCTCATCAATAGCGAAAAGCGGCTGAAAACACACAAGTTACCCGTGCATACCCAACCGCTTTTTCGTTCATCTTATTCACAACGTATAAAACAATGTATAAAGCAATGTATAAACAATTTGATTAGCGCATCAACCGAAGAAACACTCTCGGTGTGACAACCAGCAACAACACGGCAATTGCCCAAGCTGTTCCACAATTCATAGCGACAACAATTTGATTAATCGCATACTTGCCAGTCACGTACAGATTACTTGTTACCAATAACAAAATACCCACCGTCGCCAAAGCGAAAAATGTCACTTTCGCCGGACGCCGAACAGCAGACACATAGATCGGGTATATCTTTAAGCACAATAAGGAGCAATACGTCCCCAAGCAGATCGCTGAGAGATAGATGATTTGTGGCTTATGAATCCAAAGGCCAATCACTGCGTTAAACACAAATGCCAGCAGCCAAAATCTCGCCGATATCAGCACGCGGTTTCGATTGGAAAAGCGTAAATCTTTCGCACGCCGCAGTGCAAAGCTTGCCGCCACACCGATCAACACACCGACAAAAAGATCGGAAGGAAAATGTTCGCCTTGAAGAAGCGATTTCCCACTAACTAGCATAACGACAACAATGCCCAGCAGTGCCAATCGCTTTCTGCCTTTCGGTTGTTTTTCTTTATCCCAACTTAGTACAAACCAACAAAACATAAACACTGTCAGCGCTAAGGTCATACTCGGTAGTGTGTACCCAATGGTATCTTGCTCCCCAAATACAGGGTCAATGAAATACGGTCTAGGCAACTCAATAACCGTACTCAGTAACAATGAGAAAAACGACACCCCAAGCAAACCTGCGCCATAAATTAGCAACGCACGGTGCCCGTGAAAAGCACGAATAAAAGCCAAAGACAACACGAAGAAAAGTGGCGTAAATAGACTCCCAAAAGCAATCACTGTGTTACTGGTGTATATGAAGCCTCGGCTTGAAACGCTCGCACTGTGCAATGCTTGAAGCGCATTTAACTGGCTCCGGTAAAAAGGCGTTAATCCTTTCTCTTCGCCGGGGGATAATACGAAATCACTCGCTGGCACCTCTGGCACCCACTTAGGGAACATCCATTTGTGTTCTGGGAATCGGTAGTTATTTCGCATACGCGCCGTATTAGGCAACAGGAGAACTCGCTTCACTTCTTTGCCAAAATGCGGTGCCGACCACCCCATGACAACGCGTTTGCCTGTTTCATCGACGAAATAGGGCGTTGGCGTTTTTATCTGACACGAAAAAATCGCTGAATTATACGTTCGAGCAATCATATCTCCGACCGAGATATGAAATCCTGTTTCTTCATAGACTTCTCTGATGGCGGCCATTGCCGGCGATTCATCATCAATGATGGCGCCGCCCGGAATGGAGAACTTACCGCTGATGACTTCTTGAACCATCAAGATATTGCCCGCCTCATCAACGATCAAACAGTCCGCCGCTTTGATAGGCAAGGTGCTATTGATTGCATTCCCTGACGCCTGAGCAAACACGTTAAATGCCAAAAAGAAAACTGACACTACTATTAAGCGAACAATATTCACGAGCCGAGAACCTCTATCAAAACAAAATGACGCCTGCCATACTGAGCCAAGCAAAATCAAAAAATACAAATTATGAAACGTGAAAACCTCGTTATACATCAGGACAATTCGGAAAAACGCCCTACTGAGGTTTTGCCTGAGCGGTACTATCTCGACAACTTTTTATCCATCGTAGATATCGTCGCGCATCGCTATGAAGACCTGCTGACTAACACAGAAAAAGAATGGCTAGCTTCTTTTTCTGCCCTCGCGACAAACGCAAAGTTGCTGACGGTGCGACTGCTTTCACGCAAAGGAAACTGGTTTCGTCGTGACAAGCTTCATTACGATGAAATCTCCGATATTGACGAAGCCATTCAAGAGCTTGTCGAGCAGAACATGATATCGGTAACACGAACACCGCCAGTGCTCGTGGCTGTTGACCTCATGACAAAACCTGAACTCATCAAGCACTTTTCATCCATTGCAGAGCACGCATCAAACGCACTCAAACCCTCGGCCAAGAAAACTGACCTCATAGATGAAATTGTGGTGTTACTAGAAGGGAAAGAGATCCCGCCAATGACATCAGACTGCCTATGCATATCGCATGACGTACTGCCTGTGTTTCTCTTGTTATATTTTGGTAACTCACGACAAGACCTTAGCCAGTTTGTTTTAAGCGACTTAGGTATTTATCGGTTCGAAAGGGTATCACTTCTTTATCGAGACAGACTGTTTAACTCCAGAGACCAAGTGCAAGATTGGTTAATTTTTTCAACACTAAGCGATGATTTATTCAAACTCGCTGAAAATAAAGAGGTTAAGTCTTCACTTTCCATGCTCAATGCGCTGCCGCCCAAACCTTCATGGTCTCCTTTGAGCAGAAAATGGGATCGTTTAGCGAACCAACTGGCAAGAGATGCTGAACGTGTGGACGATCTAAAAACTGCAGCAACCCTGTTTGCACAATCCAACTTGCCCCCCGCTCGTGAGCGACTTGCACGCATCGCGCTCAAGCAAAGTGACCTTAACGGTGCATGTAATTGGATAGAAGCGATGCTGCGCTCACCCATCACTGAAGATGAAAAGGAGGTGGCTCAACGACTCGCTCGGCAAATTGTCAAGAAAGCCTCGAAGACCAGCGTGTTATTGCCCCCTCTTCTTTCGGAGAATACCGCCGTTCCGCCTCAAGAATTTGCTACGAATATGGCCTCAATGGATATCGATCAGCGAGTCGAACGGGTTGCCGCATTGGCCTTTGAAGCACAAGGATGGAATGTCTGGTTTTGTGAAAATGCCGTACTGAACGCAGTATTTGGACTTCTACTCTGGGACATAATATTTGCCCCCGTTAAAGGGGCATTTATGCACCCTTTTCAGCGCTCACCGAGAGACATGTATTCCCCAGAATTTGGCTTAAATAGACATTCGCTGATAGAGAGCCGCTTCCTTGAGCTACAACAAGGCCACTATTCGTTGCTCAAGGTATACGACGAAAAAATAGGTATCACCAACGATTGGGTACAATGGCATCTCGTCGATAGATCATTGGTAGAAGCAATATGCTCCACATTCACCACGACACAGATCATCCGCTGTGTAGAACGCATTCTCTTTGACCCCAAATCCAACCGAGCAGGACATCCCGATTTATTTATGGTTAAGGAGAAACAGTGCCAGTTCGTTGAAATCAAAGGCCCTGGTGACAAGCTACAGCACCACCAAGTCCGCTGGCTTAACTTCTTGAACCAACAACAAATAGAAAGTTCAGTTCTCTACGTAAATTCATCAAGTTATCGTGCAAATACTGCGACTTAATACATACTTATAGTAAGAAAAGTCGAACACGGTAACAGGGTAAATAATGAGTGACACATTAAGGCAACTTGTCTATATCAGTAGCGCTGAGCACCCTTTTAGCGAACTAGAACTCGCGAACATGCTCGCTTCAATACGCAAGAACAACGAAAAACGCGGTATTACTGGTATGCTTCTTTACAAAGACGGCGACTTTATACAAGTCATGGAAGGTGAAGAAGACGTGATTTACCCACTTTTTGAGGTGATATGTAAAGACCATCGGCACTATTCCATCGTAGAACTCATGCGAAAAAGCATCACAGAGCGACAATTCAAGAACTGGAGTATGGGGTTTCATCATATAAATAATAATGACCCAAGACTCGCTGGTTTTAATCAGTTTTTTTCCGATGACATCAATCACCAAATTGACCCCGGTGAAGCACTCAATCTATTGCTAGTCTTCAGAGAATAGAAAAGAGCGCCAATGGCGCTCTTTTTTTGTCAGCAAACTTAATGAATGCAGAAGCCTAAGCCTAAGCCTAAGCCTAAACCTAAACCTAAAGGATTGACCTATTTGATAGCCACACCTACGTCAAGCTTTTCAAACCAATCCAAAAATTTGCCCACGTTATCCCCGGTAAAGACTCGCCCATGCTGCGGGCACATCATCTCTATATCTAGCATTCTTACACGCTTCACCCAGTCATTCTTTGCTTCGTTCGACGGCATCCAACGCTGATGAAAACCCTGCATTTTCGGGATATGTTCTTCGAAATCTTCCACCTCTAACGGTGAGTCGTCGGCTTCCAACGCCGCCCCAACATCCCCACTCATAAGGATCTTAGCCACGGGATCATAAACATGATAATTACCAGATGCATGAAGGTAATGAGCTGGAATAAAACGCACTTCCACCCCATTTAAGACCAGGCTTCCCCCTTCATCTGCAATCGGTGCATATTCGATATTTTCCATCCCGAAGTGACGTATAAAGCCTTCCCACAACCAAGGAGCATGAAGCTTTGCGTCTTGCAATGCCGTGTCCCAAAGCCCCAACGACGAAATAATGTCAGGGTCTTGGTGAGAAGCAAATAAATGAGTAATTTGCGTGATAGGTACTTGCTTAACCACTGATGCCAACATCGCTGAGAATATTTCAATCCCGCCGGGGTCCATCAACAAAGCACTTTTAGGGGTACGAATCATGTACTGGTTTGTATCAATGATTTTTTCAGGTTTAGAGGGATCTCGACCAAACATAAACCATTGATGCGTTTCACCAGAATAGATTTCTTTTGTAATCATTAAAGCCTATCTCCGAGGCAGTAGAGCCGTTCCTAATAAATGCAATTAATCTCAGTAATAGTCGTCCGACAATTCACGACACAGTGACTGAGAGAGCGAAATGTGCACTTGAATACGCTCAGCAGCGGTCGATACATTATCTGCCACCACATTTAGTCCTTCTTCAAACTTTTTCCCTGACTGTGACGCTTCCACGCGAGACATCGCAGACAAAACGGATGCCGTTTTTATTTCTCTCGCGAGGTTTTCCAGAAGCTCACTGAGTTGCGCGACTTCGCGGTGAAATTGTCGAACCACTATGGCGTGTTCATTTTTCATGTGCACGATGGGATCAATAATACTTTGCACAAACCGAGCATCGTGACTGGCTTTCGCTGCTTGTTTAAAACGCGCTATCGTTCGTTCACTTCGAACGATATTGGTCGCTAAGCGGCTGATTGTCACTGCCCTAAAATTGATGATGTCTGACGTTTTAACTGTGGTATCGGCTAGCTGATCAATGAAATCTGTTATGGCGCGAAAGCCAGCCGCGCCTTGACCTGCTCGTAACGCCAACGCACGGGCATTGCTCGCCGTCAATGAAATGTCATTGGCTATCTCTCTCGCCTTGTACAATTCTGCGGCAACTACGGCAGCCGTTACAAAGTGATTATCAACATTCAGGTCATTCATGAAAAACTCTGATTTATAACGCTATCCGCTAAGTTTAGACAAGATTTCTCATATAATCAGAAATAAGACATTTTTTGTTAATTATTTGATTTAACGCAACTATTCACAACCGATGACTAAGAAACTTAACAAAAGAAAAAAGCACCGATTTTCATCGGTGCTTTTTTCTTTTATATCTTTTGCGAAACGTCGTGTCGCTAGAACTTAGCCTCCACCGGGCCCAGCTTCTTTTTTGGGATTTCTAAATACATATTTTGTCCCATCATAAATCAAGGTTGAGAGTAAGCGACGGCAGTTAGCCTTTCCGGGTTCATCAAATACCATCCCATAGGTTTGCTTCCCTCGCTTTTTACGACCATTTTTCACAGAGCCACTCAGTGCGTAAGTATCTCCATTGGCTTTGTTAACCACTTCCAGCACAATCTTTTGGTCGACATCAAATTCTGGCGAAATAGCCTCGTAGCTATAGCCACACCCACCTGAAGACACATCAGTCAAAATCACACCCAGCTTTCTGTTCGACAGTTGAATATCGCCAGGTAGACGCAAGTCATATCTCACTTCGTTTCGTAGCAAAACAAGCTTAGCTTGCTGAGGAACGGGGAAAACCAACACTTGAATAGGACGTAAAACCACATGCGCGATCCGCGTTCGAAAGCGTATTAAAGCCCCCTCTCCTTGCTCAGAAATGCCTTCAATATCAACGTTAAAGCCTTCCATAAAAAACTCTTCATACTGTCGTTTACTCAGCTTTGGCATCGTAAAGAAAATATGTTGTTGATCATCAAACCCAATAAAATTGGATTTGAAATCAAGTTTTTGTCCTAGGGGCGTTACTATTTCCAATGACGCTTCAGTGCCGTGCTGGATAAAATCCATGGCCTGAAGGCCCATAATCACACGTTCTTTTGGTTTTGCCGGCGGACTTTTCGCTGGTGCCGAGTTTGTATTCATTGCTATCCCTCGCCGGAAATACATATTTCTAATGCGTAATTTCAGTTTTATTTACATGCTTAATCGGTCAATGTAAGAAATATTGACAAGTCCCTCGCATATCCCATGACTAACATTTCTTTTTCCTATCATTAATATATAGGCAAAAGATCACGTAAATTCAACAAACTAGTTAACTGCTCCTATTCGAAAATCACGCTCTACTACCTTGTATTTTATTGAGTTATATCCTTCGCTCTCTTGTTCAGCATAAATCCAGCCATCAAGAAACATGGATTCTGTGATGTGAGTCATTAGATGAACGGAAATTTCAAACTCGGGATTTATCGATAAATACATTCATCCGTCTACACTTAGAGAACATTCTTAGATAAACGTGGTGCCTGTGGTTAAACGCGGCTTGTGGCGTTTTTCGCCCGCTCTTCTCCTCTTCGGGTCAATGATCACTTTCGCGGTTTACTCCGTGTCAGCACATTCCTCGGAGGGAAAAAGCTATCCACCGACAGAGAACATCAAGAAAGCACTCAAAGCGCTGGGTTTCGAAAGACCGTGGGCGAGCATAGGTACAGGGGAAAAGCAGATCATTGAAAATGGGGAAATCTGGCTGCGTAACAATGACTATTTTGCCGTATTGGGAGTCAGTGACACTGATGAAAATGGCATGCACATGTCCTTAATGAACAACCTCACTACTTGCGCGAAACTCGGCATGGCGATAACGGGAGAGTCGTCCTCCATCGTCTTCAAAAAATTTGGTTCGCTAACGAAAAACGCACTGACCGAACCCGAGCAAAAAATACGTTCTGGCGATGCTCCTTTCTATTTTCATGTGTTGGTGACCGAACTCATCGCCAACAAAACACTAATGCAATGTGGCGTAAGCGCTGGCCAAACAAACTAAACACTTTGACCCAATAGAGAAAGACAACATGACAGAAAGAGCACGGGTACAATCTCCAAAACGAGCCATCATTCACTATGTCGTCGCGGTTATTATTTTCACCCTATATGGCTCAAAAGTTTGCCCCTTCATTGACTCTCTTCCCACCGCGGTCTTACTTATCCAAACTGCGACAGTGTTTATTGCACTCTTCTTTGTACGATTGATTTTACGCACTATTTATCATGGAGAAGCCAGCCTATCGGCTAATGTCACCGTTTTTGCTGTCACAGGAATAGGCTTTGCCACGTGGTACGGAGTCCTTTATGACTTTCCGCTAGACAGTAATCTGAAGGTGATGTTTGGCGTGACATTGCTGGGCATTGTCATCAGTCTTGATTTGGCTATAGATAACGCTCGCCACCTTTTTGAGTCACCAAATCTATCTCCAGATGCTCCCGAAAAATGCACACCACTGGCAGGACAGATTGGCTTGGGGGCGATGTTTCTGGTTGTTATGGTAACGGTACTTTTGGGCTTAGTCGTCACCAAAGATTTGCTTTGGTTAGTCGAGCATACTGAACACAAGCCAGCGATTGCCGATATTGATAGCATTCTTAAGGAGTTCTTCTTCGTCGCATTGGTCGTCGTTGGTTATATCGCGATCATTTCAAAAAATGGGGCGGATTTAATCCACCAGCAATTGGAACGTCAAACCCATGCAATGGTGCTCGCCTCTCACGGTCAATTAGATCAAACGCTTCCGTCAAATCATGTTGGTGAATTGGGTATTATTGCTTACTACACCAACAAGATGTTGGGCGACCTTCATGCCAGTTATGACGAAATTAATAGAACACGGGATGCGACAATCATCGGGCTTTCAACGCTAGCGGAAGTGAGGGATAACGAAACAGGGGCGCATATTCTTCGCACACAGAACTATGTGCGAGCACTCGCCTACACGCTGCGTAGACAAAGCAAATATGCGGCTTACCTCAGCAACGAAACGATTGATCTACTCTACAAATCCGCCCCACTTCATGATGTTGGCAAAGTAGGTATCCCTGACGCAATTCTACTCAAGCCGGGCAAACTGACGGATGAAGAGTTTATGATCATGAAAACCCACGCCCAGTTAGGGGCTGATGCCTTGTCCATGACAGAACAAAGCGTTGATGGCATCGCTTTCTTACGCTTCGCCAAAGAAATCGCGGCAACGCACCATGAAAAGTGGGATGGATCGGGCTATCCGTTAGGGTTATCAGGCGAAAAAATCCCGCTGTCAGGGCGCTTAATGGCCCTTGCAGACGTCTACGATGCGTTGATTTCAAAACGAGTTTACAAACCCGCATTTAGTCACGAAAAAGCAAAAGCCATCATTTTGCAGGGCAATGGCACCCACTTTGATCCCGCCATCGTTGACGCGTTTCTTATGTGTGAACACCAGTTTATTGATATTGCGGCGCAATACAGCGATAAAGACACGCATGCAGCCTAATCTGACAGTTCCAGCCACGCGACCAACTATTCTCTGATTATTGTCTGATCGCGATAGGAAGCATCCCGCCATCACAACGACGAATGAAGTGCTTTTTTGGGCAGTTTTACCGTTACTGGATAGTCGCCTTGCCAAAGCTCCTTTACAAACTCAGAGGCTTTTTCTGGTTGGCAGAAAATCCAGCACTCTTGTTTGGCACGCGTGAGAGCCACATAAAACAAGCGCCGTTCTTCTGCGTGAACCATCTCTCCATCAACACTCAATAGTGCGAACTCTAACCCCTCACCTTGGCTGTTAGCGGGAAATACACCCTCATTCATATCAAGAATAAACGTGAAATCCGCCTCTAGGCCTTTACTGGCGTGAGCCGTCACAAACGTCATGTTTATTGCAGGCCAACGGGCTTGCCACGACGATAGATCGGCAGGTTTACAGGAATGTTGACGTCCAATCATCATAAGTGACACGTCGCGATCACCCACGGTATTCGCCAACTTAGCTAATGTCTCTTCAATCGATTCTGACACTAAAAGGTGGACGCCTTTTTTCTTCTGTTCTTTTTGGCTATTGAGCGGTTTGGTGATTTGCTTGGGGTTCACTTGAATAAACGGGTTAGCAACAGCCCCTATCTGAGAGTGAAAACGATAGGTCACATCCAAATATCCAATCACACCGGCAGAGAATCGCGTTAAGAAGTCAGTCGTTAAGCTCACATCCGACCCCGCAAAACGATAAATGGCCTGCCAGTCATCCCCTACTGCAAATAACGAAGGCGAACGCTCTCGCTTACCACCACACAATGCTTCTAGCATTGCCATCCTTGATGGCGAAATATCTTGGTATTCATCCACCATAATGTGGTCATATTGCGCCGCAAAGGTACTGGATTTTTTCGATAGCAGTTTGGTTGCTGTCTTAATCAGGCTGTTAAAATCATGCTCGTTGGCTTGGGACAGATGTTGTTGATAGCTTCGCATCAGCGGCCACACCATTGCGAATTCACTTTCCGCACGGGCATCCCCTTTCACCAAGCCACGAAACGCCGATTGTGACTTGTCTTGCTGGATCAGCAAATCAACTTGTCGCCATAACCATTTATGAAGACGAGGCTCGTGCGCTTGCTCTGCCAGCGCTCTTTCACTGCTCAAACCTGAAATTTGCCACTGAGTGAGATGCTTCAACCAACGTTTTTCAACAGCGGGTTGTGACAGATTTTCTGCTAACCACAACGTCATCCACGTCAGTTTCGCTTCTTCATCGGTCGCTAGCGGTGACAATACAGGTGCGCTTCCCGTGATCTCTTTGATCACTCGGGTCGCAAAACTGTGGAACGTTGCTACATGTACATCTTTCAAACCCGCAGCGTTCAGTCGCTGGGACATCTCTTCACTGGCTTTTTTGCCAAACGCCAACATCACAATGCGATCTGCCGTTGCCTGTTCACTGGCGACAAGATATTGAGTACGCGCCATCAACACACTGGTTTTACCCGACCCTGCGCCTGCAAGCAGCAAATTATGGTTGTCATCCATCAGAACAGCCTGACGCTGCGAAAGATTCAGTGGTGAAGACTCGATGCCATCGAACCACTGAGACCATCGCGTAAGTTCGTTTTTCTTCCATCGGACATTACGCGCGTCCCGCATCGCGCTTCCGTTTTGCAGCCAGACAAAAAGCGACTGATAAAGCTCAGGGTTTGCTAACGCCGCCACCTGAGGGTGAACGCCCAACTCCTCAATCTGCTTATTTGCCTTGTTCATCCACTGTCGCAGGTCGGCATCACGTAGATAGCCTTTATGGGCACCAATCTCATCGCGTAGTGCGATCAACTCATGCTCCACCAACATGAAACGATTTTGCTGTTTACCCAGCCACAACTGGTAAGCGTCAGTGATTCTACTCACAAACGCCGTTAAATCTTGCCAAGGAAGACCATACACTGAGATGGAACGCGCCGGTTGATCCGAAGGGGAAACAATGAAGGTGACTTTGCCCCAGAGCAAGCCACGGGAAAGCCTGCATTGACCATCCCAAATTGCAAAAGGAACGGTTTCTGTGAGCTGTTTTGACTCAAAGATAAGGTGGTTATCACACAATGCGATGCTGTAGTGATCGCCCTGTACACACCATTGAGCAAGCTTACTGGCAGACAATTTCATGAACGGTTTCTATCATAGGAATAACAAGACGATAATAACAATTTATCGCTCCCTTCTCACTGTATAGCTGGGACTAGGTAAATGAAATACAACAAAAATGATCTTATGAAAGGGAAAAATACATTGATTTTGATCTCATCCCTTGGATGAAGACGCCAATCTGCTATCTTACTCCCATTCTTCCTCCAGTTTCGTTCTCATGATTTCAAAACGCACTTCGCTAACATTCCGTGAATACTGGGCCAACAGTCGCATCAATTATAGCGTGAGAGTATTTATTGCTCTGGTCGGTGTTGCGATCCCTTGTTGGTGGTACGGCGCATCAGAGGCAATCACACCGCTTGTTCTAGGCATTATTGCTTCGGCACTGGCGGAAACAGATGATAATTTCTCCGGTCGATTCTCTGCACTGCTTACCACGTTGTTCTGTTTCGCCATCACCACCTTTTCTGTCGAAATACTGTTTGAGTATCCCCTTTTATTCGTCTCTGGAATGGTTGTTTCCACCTTCAGCTTCATCATGCTAGGGGCTATTGGCCCGCGGTATACCAGCATTGCGTTTGCATCCGTTTTAACCGCCATCTACACCATGCTCGGGGCGCAAGATTCTGTATCTTTGTGGTATCAGCCTTCTCTGCTTATCGCGGGTGCGGCTTGGTATGGATGTATTTCATTAGTATGGCTGCTTCTTTGGCCGTTACAGCCGGTACAACAAAGCATCGCCTTGGTGTTTAACACTTTGTCCCAGTACCTCGACCAAAAATCTGAGATGTTCCACCCCAGCCGAAACATCAACCCTCAGCCTTTACGCCTGAGAGATGCGAATGAAAACATCAAAGTCGTTAATGCGTTGAACGGGGCAAAAACCGCGCTCATGAATCGAATGCGTCGTGGTCGCGTCAACAGCAACACACGCCAACTGCTCAAGATTTACTTTCTCGCTCAAGATATCCATGAACGCGCAAATTCGTCCCACTCTCGCTACCAAGATTTAGCAGAAGTGTTTTTCCATAGTGATGTCATGTTCCGCCTTCAACGTTTACTGCACTTGCAGTCCAAGGCGTGCTTGGAGGTATCTCATTGCTTAACCCTATCTCGCCCCTACCGTCATGGTGAAGAGAGCGTTAAAGCACTGGATGAATTGCATGAGTCGCTGATGTACATCAAAGCGGAAAACAACCCTGAATGGAATTTACTGCTGGGGCAACTCGATTTCCTCTTCAATAACCTCGCCACGGTCGAACGCCAGTTATCAAACATCAGCAACCCTGATGCCACGATCAACGATGAAGACAAAGAAATCCCCGATTCAAATGCCCACGGCTTCAAGGAAAAGTGTGTTCGCGTATGGGCACAGATGACGCCAAAATCCTTGCTGTTCCGTCACGCGGTGCGTTTGAGTTTAGCGCTAGGCGCTGGCTACGGCATCATTCAAGCGTTTGATCTCACACGTGGTTATTGGATATTGCTCACCACATTGTTCGTTTGCCAAGTCAACTATTCCGCCACCCGAAGCAAACTGACTGAAAGGATATCAGGCACACTGATTGGTTTGCTTGTTGGCCTGCCATTGCTCACCCTCTTCCCTGATTTAACCGGGCAACTCGTCTTAATGGTGCTATTTGGCGTGTTGTTTTTCGCCTTTAGAACCACGCACTACGCCGCCGCGACAGCCTTTATTACCTTATTGGTGTTGATGTGTTTCAACCAACTTGGTGAAGGCTATGCCGTGATGTTGCCGCGATTAGGAGATACCTTGATCGGCTGCTTACTCGCCGTCGCCGCGGTACGTTTTGTGTTGCCAGATTGGCAGGCTCACCGCTTGCGGGGGATCATGAAAGATTCCGTAGCAGCAAACCGCGACTATCTTGCGCAAATCATCGGTCAATATCGCATCGGTAAACGAGACACAATGGCTTATCGCGTTGCACGTCGAGAAGCGCACAACCAAGACGCGCAACTGACCACTGCTATCAGTAACATGCTCGCCGAACCAGGGCGATACCGCACTGCGATTGATGAGAGTTTTCGCTTTCTTTGTTTGAATCATGCCATGTTGAGTTATATATCAACGCTTGGCGCCCACCGTATGCAAATGGATGATGACAGCATTCATGAACTAGTATCCAAAGCGCACCGGGGCATTCACGCAGAATTGGATTGCTTGATCACCACCCTTTCTGGCAATTCAGAGACTCAAACGCCTTGCTTAGATGATGCATTGGGCAAGCATTTAGAAAGATGGCGTGAAGAAGAAAGCAGTTCTGCCCGAATGGTATTGCAGCAACTTCATTTGATTCACCGAATCATGCCTGAAATGCACCAACTAACGGATGTGTTGGCACAAAAAGCACTCAAGAGCTCAAAGGCATAGAAGGTATAGAAAGGCATGATGAAAATCCCAATGGTTCTCGCATTGCTTTTTGCATTAAATGCGCATGCCAACGACAGCCATAATGCAGAACCCTTTCCCAGCCTTGTCTGGCTAAACCAACAAGGCGAAGTGGTTCCCGATGATGTGATTGATGTCATTTCTGACAATTGCGGCATTAACCAAGCCGCTCATCATATTGCCAACCTTAATGGCGGCGATATTGAAGCCGCTCTTGATGATTTAAAAGCAGCCGCCGCCTGCTTCGAGCAACACGGATTCACCCAACAAAGCGAGGACTAACATGCCGCGCTTTGTTAGCGTGTTTTTGCCCCATTTTGTTTTAAGGCGACTCTTCATTCGGCTCGCAGCAAGCGAGTTTTACCTTACTTAAACTAATCCTTGGCGATCAACTCATTAACTCCATAAATACCGTAATTAATGACTGGTCAATCAATAAATAATCAGTCCCTCATACGACCGAATCAAACGTCACTGTATGCGTTCAGTGGTAACTTCTTGCCGGATAAATTTCACAGTGATGGCGTGCTCCGTACCGAGAAGGCTTGTAGGTAGGGTCCATATATGTCCCGCTAACTTTGATCGCCCAAAGCAGTTACAAGGAAATCGCCTGTATTTTAGTAGTTGTTGGTGTTAAAAGGTTGAGCTGTTAGATTTAGAAAAGGACTTAAAGTGGCAAGCAAAGTCACTAAACCTGATATTTCTAGGTGCCTCGTAGAGGCTCGACAACAATGATAAACCGGAGGTTAATTCTAAATAATGGAATTCGTTGGTTTTTTTCTTGTCTTTATTGCAATGGCTTTTTTTGTCTATGCGGCCATTAATTTGGCTAAATTCTTGTATGGCCTGACCAAACTTCAATTCAAAATCAGGAACCTACTCCTTTTCTTTGCTTCTTTTTTCCTCGTCATTGCAGTGAAACTTGTTATCGACAACAACACAGACCTGCTGCACTTTGAAGTGAAATATCCGACGAGTTACGTTGAGACACCAAAAGGTTGACCAGCTAACGACTTTTCTGGCACGTCCATGCCCCTTTTCGCTTTAGAGAAGGCAACTCCGAGCAGTCTCACTTCAAAATTATTCGATAAATTTTCTAATGCTAACTGAAAGATTTGTGGATTTAAAAAGCTCAACATTTAGCTGAGCTTTTTAGTTTGCTTTATCTAACCTATGATGCGCTTGAATCTAGTTCTAAAGGCTTTTTCACCACCTTCCATTTGGAAACATATAAACTCTTTGACCGTCTCCTCTTGAAGTCCTCCAGAGATATGAGGCTCTAACCTTTGAGCTTGCTGTTTCATCCCCACTACTAGCTCTGCATCCCCGTTCACCACAATTGGCGCAGAATGAGTTACGACTACTAGCTGTCTGCGTTTCTTATTATTTGAAATCGCAGGAATCACAGAGCAGGCAAGCATAGCGCAATCCAAGTCATCTTCTGGCTGATCTAGGATGAGCGGATCTTCGCCATATGACATCAAAAACGACAACATAGACGCAGATTTCTGGCCTGGTGACGCCCTTTCTAACTGACGAAACTGACCAATTGAATCTTGGAACTGAATTTGAAGACCGTCGTCAGGAAACCAACAATGTAAGTCATCCAACCTTTCATCCTGCAGCTGCCCCAATCGAGTTCTTAGTGAACCATGTATCGCGGAATAGTCAGTACTCTCTTCCTTTTTTACACAAGCGATATGAAAACGCTTTAGTTTTGCCAACTCAGCATATCGCTGCTCCGCGCTGTTAGGATTGAATTTGTTAAAATTGTTTAAGTCGAATAATAAGCTATTCGGAGTGCCTACATCAAAGATGTGGCTATCGAATCTTTCGATTCCTGAGGCCGCCTGGTAACCCTTGACTAACCGGTCGCTCGAACATGCCAGAGGAAGCACCTGGATTTTTAGCTCCGTTAAACCAAGCTCCTCGATGAACTTATTACGAACTTTTGTTAGATTCTCCCTATGCGTCACGAGTTTCCCGTACACTTCAGCTTTGTTTGCTTGAACTAAAGCAAGTTCGTCTTTCAAACCTTGCTCGTTATTTAGAACCAGTTGCAATTCCGCTTGCGAGTCCATAAGAGCACTCAGTTCTTCGTGATCAATTTTCGAGTTGTTTAATTCAGATACCTTAGTGTTTAACTCGGCAGAATTAACAGCGATTCGGGACTTGAGCGTCTGAAGATAAGCTTGTTCAGATGACTTAACCAACTTTGCCTTTGACTCTTCGATTAACGCGAGTACTGCTGCATTCAAGGTGTCGTGAATTTCATTGACCTCAAGTTGCCACTTACCTAAGTCAGACTCAGGATCGTCAATTTCTTCTATATTGCTCTCTGTGCAAATGCCTTCAAGCCCCTCGATTAAATCGTCGACCTTCTGCTTACTGTCTTCCGATTTACCTAACTCTTCCTTATCGCTGGTAAGCGCCTGTTGAAGTGACTCTAATCCCGCCTCTTTTAAGGTTTGAAGCTTACGATCAACGTCTTGTAGTTGGCCTTTAGTGATTGTTAGGTTTTCGATAGCTCGAAGGGCTTCACGCTCTTCAGAACAGTAGTGCTTATACTTAGTTTCAAGATTGAGTTTATCTTGTACCCACTTAGCATAATTTACCGTTTCACTTTCATCGATTACGCGTAGAAATGAATTCGGTTTAGTCGCCATTTCATACAACATTTTTTGTGAGTAAATCGAGACTGGAAAGCGCGATGTATTAAAGGTTTCTTCTTCCTCCCACTGCCTACTTCCCTTATTGAGGTGATGAAAATGAGTATTTGTCGGTAACCATGTCAGCTTGTATTTCTCTTGACCTTTACGGTACTCAAGTTCGATGAATGAGTCAGGTGACATAGCCCCTTCGGGCCCCACCTTTTTGAATGCATCGATATTCCTTTGTTGTATCTGAGGAAGGTTTTCATCACGACGGAGACTCAAGCGCATCGCTTCTATCAACGTTGACTTACCCGAACCACGGCTCCCTATAATTGAGGTATACCAAGGACTTAGGTCAATGTTTATGGGGTTACCACCGACGTCTTGGCACATCTTGGTCTTTAAAGTTAATTTGGTGATTTGCTGCGATGGGATCGCAGGTGGCTGTTTAGGTCCGCGTTTTATACAGTGC
Organism: Enterovibrio makurazakiensis; assembly: GCF_050336585.1. Taxonomy (NCBI): domain Bacteria; kingdom Pseudomonadati; phylum Pseudomonadota; class Gammaproteobacteria; order Vibrionales; family Vibrionaceae; genus Enterovibrio; species Enterovibrio makurazakiensis. The sequence continues at coordinate 103,351 of NZ_JAKJSE010000023.1, read as the reverse complement.
TTAGGATCAGACAGTGCTACTTTTAACCCTTCAAAAGAAGGCTTTATCATCTTAACCCACGTGTAGCCCTGACCCATCTCATCAATAGAATGCGCGTCAGACCCTTTTACCCAAGCCAGATCCTCGATGAGTTTCTTCTGATAAGGTTCGAGAGTGTCCACCTCACCGATTAGCTCTATAGCGTCTGGATTTGCATCAAAAACACTGCTTACTGACCCCTGATTGGGATTCTTGAAAACTCCTTTATACTCATCTACATGCGCCAGAATGGCCAAAGCAGGTGTCGAAAAGCCATGGATAGCCTCAACAATCCCGCGTGTACCATATCCCAGCTCCAATGAATGATTCTTGCCTTGAGTTGAAGGAAGACCGCAACTACCCACCAGTTCACTAATGGTTGAGGACGTAGCGTCGTCATGCAAGATAGCAAGAACATGGACGTTGCCCGCTGCTGTGAGCTCCACTGCTGGCATAATAACAATGTCCCGATACCCATTACTCTCACCAGAATCGTACTCAGCTTTGAGCGCATCTAGTTCTGCTCGAATGGTATCTAGACCAGCACCCGTATTGTGATCACTCAATACCACGCAGTCCACTTCATTGGACATTTGACCCAGGAGCCATTCTCGGTTAGTACAGGTAGGAGTCTTGTCAGACCTAGGAAAGTCATCTGAGGCAGGAGAATGACAATGAAAATCAACTTTAAACCATTTGCTACCAACAATTTGCAACTTCTGCTCCCAATGCGAATAAGCAACTCTATTACTATGTAACCCGTATGATATGCGAGGTCATTTTTGCCATCAATGCGTTGAAACAAATCTACGCTTACATTTTGAATAGCCACCTAGTCTGTAGACACTTTTAAGCCTTTCTTGTCCCCTAATTCAACTTATCCGAAGTGGACAGCTTAGAGCACCAACCCTAACCCGTTTCTGTCCAAAACTATGCCAGAAGAAGGCCGCCCATCGGGCGGCCTTCTTCGTACGGAACATTGCTTACTCTACGCTTTACGGCTTAGTTTTCGGCTTAGCCGTTTTCACGCATTGCGCGGAGCATCCAAGCGGTTTTCTCGTGCTCGCGCATACGATCTGACACCAGTGATGCTGAAGATTCATCGTCGGCTTGTTGTGCCAACTTCAGCACTTCACGGGCGGTGCGAACAACCTGTTCGTGGTTTTGGGTGAGTATGTCCACCATCTCATCCGCAGACGGAACGCCTTCCACTTCTTCAATCGCGCTTAATGCAGCAAAGGCTTTGTACGTGCCCGGTGCAGCAACGCCTAACGTGCGAATTCGCTCTGCAATTTCATCCACCGCCAGTGCTAGCGCATTGTAATGCTCTTCAAACATGACGTGGAGTTCACGGAACTGTTTACCGGTAACATTCCAGTGGAAGTTATGCGTTTGCAGGTACAGGGTGTATGAATCCGCTAATAGGCGTTTTAGCCCTTCTGCGATCACTATTCTGTCGTGCTCTTGAATACCAATATTGATGCTTGTCATAACCCTTTCCCCATCTTGTTCAGCGGCTTGCCTTAACGTTTATGGGCTTAGTGTATGACGGATTAGATGATAGGTATAATCGTTGAAATTTATAGATTCAATCTGTCATACCTATCACTTTAGGTGGGTAATTATCCGTTGCGGTAGCGCGTAGGGAATTGGTGACCGATGTCGGTAAACACACCGTCAACACCCCAGTTGAATAACTGGTTAGCGCGCATCAGGTTGTTGACCGTGTACACGTTCACGACAAGACCGTGTTCTTTCATTTCCTGCACTTTATCTTTGGTGAGCCCTTCGTTAGCAACGTTAATGGTGTCAGCCTGACATGCCTGTAGGGTTGATAACCAATCTTCCGGAATCTGTGGCTCAAATAAGCAGGCAACGCCCACATTCGGGCAACGACGTTTGAATTCTGCCAGTGCTAGAGGGTTGAAACTGGAAACCAACACGTCGGCGTCTCTGTTGAGGTTTTTTAACCCTTCAACGACACCGCTGATGAGCTTTTCGGTGTTTTCCCAGCCTGACGTGCAGGATTTTATTTCAACGTTAACATTGAGTTTTAGAATGTTCATCAGGGTGATGAATTGGTCGAATGTTGGAATTCGCTCGCCAATAAAAGCGTCACCAAACCAACTTCCTGCATCAATATCGTCGAGATCTTCTGCTGTCAAATCATACAAACTGCCGGGTCTGTCGGTGCAGCGATCTAAGGTGTCATCATGGCTAACAACTACCGTTCCGTCTGCCAAAATATCCACGTCGCACTCTACCCAGCTAAGACCATGTTCTGGTGTTAGCGAGAAAGCGGCAAGTGTATTTTCAGGCGCAAGTGAGGACATCCCTCGGTGGGCAAACAATGTTTTCATGGGTCAACTTTTCTAAGCTATTTGAAGCAACTATACGCAAATTTTTGCAAAATTCCTGTATCAACTAAAATAAAAACTGACATATACCACACATAAAAAGGCACTGCATAATGCAGTGCCTTTCCGTTACGATTGTACTGTTTATCAGTGACGATTCTTTTTATAAGAGCAGCTTAATCAAGTTTCAACGCTTGGTGTTGAATCAACTGGTTCAGTATATCCGTCCCCGTCGCACTCATATCGAGACCAAGGTCCGCCAATACCGTGTTATCAAGGGCAATATCTTGCACTTCCATCCCACCAGCCGTCTGGGACACATGGAGCGTCAGCCCATCACTGGTCACTTCAGGGCGAATATAGTCCAGCAGTTCGCCAATAGTAGAACCACTGCCAATGGCTTCTGGCAAAATGGCTGAGATATCTAACTTATCACCCGTGACAGTGTCACCCACATCAAAGTCTGTCAAGGTGTCGGTGGCGAGTTCGCCAGCTTCGACATCCAATGCTGACCAAGCATAAATGTCATCGCCAGCGCCTCCTGTCAGCGTGTCATCGCCTGCCCCGCCTACCAGGATGTCATTACCTAATCCACCAGTCAGCGTATCGTCACCGTCTCCCGCATACATGCGCTCTCCGTCATCATCGGCTGTCAGCACATCATCATCTTCCGTGCCGAATTGCGTGTTGCTTGGGTCAAACACCACCAATTGACCCGTCATCAGCATGGATTCAAGTATCTCGTCTTGCGTTAAGCCTGTTGCATCTGTGCCTAACAGTTCATTCAGTGTATTGCCTTCAATGAGAATGCTTTGAAGCGGTTCGCTATTTTCATTAAAAATCTGTATTTGTGTGTCACTGCCAACGGTTTGGATATCCAATCGATTCGCCAAATCTGTGAACGTGAATAGCCCATTTGCAATGAAGGCTTCCGAGATATCAATCACGTCGACGCCAGCTTCAAAATCTTTAATCACGTCGCTAGCCAGATTACCTGGAGTACCAAAATCACCGGACTTCCACGCAAAAGTATCCGCTTCACCATCGCCGGTGCCATTGAGGTTGCCACCCCACATTTGGTCGTCACCCTCACCACCAATCAGTATGTCTTCGCCTAAGCCACCAGCAAGGATATCTTCGCCCGCCCCACCGTGCACTTGAGTGGCTTGATTACCATCAACCACGAGATCGTCGTTGCTGTTATCAGCGTCGTTAAGCACTGGCGTTGTTGCTGTATCAACAACATTGACATTAATGGTGAGGGACGCTTCTTGAGGATCGCCATCGCCCACATCTGACAGCGCTGTTACCGTCACATCACCCACTGGTTGGGCAGTAAAGCGAAGGTTGAGATCAGCAAGGTTTAGTGACGCTAATTCTGTTTGGCTGAGTGTCCAATTTCCGCTGCCATCGTTCGTGCCCACTGGGTCACCCGCACCGTCTACCAACTCGCCCTCGGTACCTAACCCGCTAAAGGTTAGGCTGAACTCATTTTCAATTGGGTCAACGAGGGTTGCCATCAAGCCAAGCATAGGCACAAGCACACCCGTGGATGCTCTTATGGACGCGAGCTGCGACGCGTAAGTTAGCTCAGGAAGATCGGATTTTGGCGCAACAACGATGGTGACGACATCGCGATCAAACTTCTGTCCACCCGACCCAAAGTTCCCGCGGTCACGTGTTGTCATTGTCAGCGAATCTTCACCTGATGCGTTTTCGCTAAACTGGTAATTAACACCACCTGCCAACAAGGTATTGATAGCATCAATATCGCCTTCTAACGTTAAAACGTTTGACCCATCACCCGACACAGTGATGCCCGTACTGTCCCCGACCAAATCTAACGTGTTTCCATCTTCCACCTTCAATTCAACGTAAACAATGCTCGCTCCTTCTCTTGCATCTACATCTTGTACTTGAAGGTCGGTGATCGTGAGTATCGTGTCTTCTTCTGCGTCGTAACTGTCTGCGATCACATTGACGGGTTTGTCGTTAACCGCAGACACCTCAACGGTAATTTGTTTATTTACCACATCAACCGATACGTCGCCGTTATCGACCGTTTGTATCGCTAAATCCAACACAAATGTGCCGTTGGCATCTTGTGGCGGCGTAAACGTCAGATCATCCAATCGCGAGCTATCGACAGTAACAACGACGTCGCCGCCATTCGATATCTCGGGTGTCACCGACCCCGTCACACCGTCTGGCAATACAATTTTCCCGCCATCAGGCACACCGGAAATGGTGATCAAAAGGGTCTCGGGTTCGTTTTCTGTCACATTGACGCCCGTCGGTTGCCCGCTTTCATTCACGCTGTCTCTGTCATCCTTCGCTTTGATTTCCAACTCGAGATGAATGTCGTTATCTTCAACCCCACTCGCTGTGGCTTTCACACTGGCATTGGCGCCATCCGCAACCGGATCGACGGTGAGGGAGACTGTCTGAGAAAAGCCCGTTGGCGTATCCAGGCTCTCTTCTTGCGTATACACGGTCACGGTAAATTCAACCGTTCCGCTGAAGTTAGCCGCTGGTTCTACTTTGATTTGGGATAGCGACGCGTTATCGGTGATCGCACTGGCTGGAATGATCCATTGCCCTTGAGAGCCATTCACTGCGGGCGATGAAAGCGTGAAACCAAGTGGCACGTTCTCAACAACAATTGAGGCAAGAGACTCAGAATTATCGATATCGTTAAAGGAGAAGCCAAGGTCAGCTAATGAAATGCCCTCTGTAGGATCTTCGTCCGCAGTTATGGCCACAACATCGTCATCGTCCAATGCAATGCCGTTTTGAGTAAACGTGACTTCATCGTTTACGGCGATGACGTCAAAATTTATTGTCGTATCAACCGTGCGGCTATCTGTCCCCGTCGAGGCGGTATCCATAATGGTCACGGTTGCAGAGATTTCTACTTCACCGCTGAAATCCGGAGCAGGCTTAAACTTGATGTTATCAATCTGACTGGCATCGACCACTAACGTGGTGGACTCTGTACCATCAGGTAAGATGAAGACACCCACCCCGGCTGGAACGGTCAGCGTTGCGCCACTGATCGTTTCCTCGCCATTGGTTTGGTCTTTATCTGCAAAATTTGCCGTCAACGCAAGAATAGCAATGCCATCTTCTAGTGCTTCGTCTTCAACAATCTGCTCTGTTTCACCCGTGCCTAGAGGTTGCCTATCCCCATTCAGCCCTTGCGTTTCTTTCGCTGTTAACTGGAATGAAAAGGCTGTGGAGTTGTCACTGGGTTGGGCTTCGCCATCAGGGGGTGGCAAATCGACCAGCGGCGTGACATTGAGTTGAACAGAAACCACAGACGTTTCCGTGTCGCCACTTCGTGTATCTACACTCACAAACGTGACAGGCACCACTAACACCCCGGCGAAATCATCAGGCGGGGTGATTGACAGCCCACTGAGATCCAGACCGTTAGGGTATGGGTTTCCGTCGCCTTGTCTTGCAGGAACCTCAAACACGTAACTGCGATTATCAACGTGAATCCTTGCTCCACTCACTACCGTCAAAGGCGGAAGATCTGATGGGTTTATCACCACCGTGATGACATCAAACGCCACGTCACCGGAGGAATTGCTAGGATAGGTAACCGCATCACCCAACGCGTCAAGAGAGATTGCGTTGTCTTCTTTTCCTTCAATCACCACTGGCGTCGTTGGCACGACCACTTGCTGAGCTTCATGTTCAATGGTGTTGTTATTCACATAATTAAGTGTGATTTCCTCACTCGAAACAGGGGCCAACAGACTGGTATCGTTCTCGCCCGCATCACCCGCATCAACCGCCATCGCGCTAATCGTAAAGGTGGTTGATCCCGAACTGTTCGGTGGTGCAATGATACTAAAGTCATTGGGATCGTTAATAATCCAACCGCCATTGCCATCGGTCACTGCATTGTCGACGTAAAAGCCTGCTTCTAAACCCGTGATGACAATACGAATAATGCTTTCGTCACTGGAATCATCCGGGTGAGCGAAAATGACGCCTTCATCTAAATCAATTCGCCCGTCACTGTCCGTCGTGATTTCGGAAACCGACACACCATCTTGAACAAGTTGAATTCGCCCTTCTTCAGTTTCGACTGACGCGGCAATATCAACCTCAATCGAGCCGGTGATCTCTTTTTCTGTGCTTGTTTGGCCTTCGAGATCATCCTGCCTCACCGTAACGGTTGTCTCCAGTGTCAAATCAAGATCGCTATGTGGGCCGCGTTTCACTTGGAACAAGTAACCTTGGGCAATCTGCGCTTCTGTCAGGGTGACTTTGTCGCCGTCCAAGGTAAGAGGGATAACGTCTGGCCCTCGAACAAGCTGGACGCTGTCGGTCGACGAAAAGCCTGAGATGGTCACGCCGACCGCTTTTTCTATGACATCGTCACCATCATTACCCGAGCCTGGCGACAGAGAAAGATCAGGTTTCCAATCGATAGTGACCCATTGGTCTTCTCTGCCGAAAGAGGTAGATGTGCCATAGTCTGTGGCATCAATAACGGGTGGGCCAACAACCACTTCAATCACAGTTTCTATGGCTTTCTCATCACCATCGTTTTCTGTCGCAACTAACTTGGCATTGATACGCACATCTTCTGTGGAATTAGGAGGCAGCTTGATGAAAACATTCGACGTCGCAAAGGTAGGGAGATCGACCGAATACGTCGGAATAGACATCCCTGCACCGTCCGTTGCCCAACCCGCAAACGCGAGCTCTACATCCGTGAGGCTGCCATCGGCATTTTTAACAACAAAAGCAACGCCATCGGGAATATTAGAAACCACCAGTGTCATCGACTCAGACGTGTCTGTCGGTGACAGTGCACTTTCCCCAGAAGACACGGTGAAATCAATGGCGACGAGACCATCGCCTTCAATGCCATCTTCCGGCACCGTGGTGGTTACCACACCCGTATCGGCATCATATTGCCATTGACCGGGATCAGTACCTTCGTTTTCCACCTCAAATACTGGCGTATCTGCCACACCAGCAATGTTGACGTTAAATGATTGAACAGGAAGTATTCGTTCATCGTCCGGTGAATTAGTCGCGGAATCAACAACAATACCTTCAACCTTCAGCGTGAAGTTTTCATTGCTGTGAAGCGGTGGTATCAATTCTAGTTTTGCTAAGTCATCAATAGCAACGCGATCGGTTTCTGTGACGGGAGTGATCACTCCGCCATCGTTAAGCTGCAATGTCGCACCATCTGGAAGGTCAAAAATCCGCACATAGAAGACTTCCGAACCATCGGTATCGTTACCTAAGCTGGTAATGGATATGGCATTCGCAAGCGAAATAGCATTGCCTTCGGCAATGTCTGAATTTGGGTTCCCCGCGTCTTCATTGCCAACGACAGGGCGAACCACAACCCTTGCCTCATCAGCGACAGGCTCTACACGCAAAATAATGGACGATGTTGTTTCCGCGGTTTTGTCTGCAGCTAGGTCAACAGGATCAGATTCCGTTGAAATCGCTTTAATGCCTAACGTGACATCGCCACTAAATCCTTCGTCTGGAATGAAACGTACTTTGTCGAGTCGAGAAGGGTCTTCTAACACCCAAACGCCATTGACCAAGTTGATTCCACCCCCTCTCAACTCACCCATATCTGGGCTTAAAGTAAACTCAAGCTGCAATGTTTCCGAGCCATCAGTATCTTGCAGATCAGAAGAAAGTAGATCGCCTAACGTAAAGTTGAGTGGGTCAGATACATTGATAGCATAAGGGTCAAAATCTTCTTTCATTTCAAACACGCCATCAGCCGCATCGCCAATTAAGGTGATTGTCGGCGTGTCTGCTATGGCCGACACTTTTATTTCAACAGGTGACGATGTCATGACAGGGTCATGACCCGTGACCTCCAGCTCAACATCAAACTGAATCAGATCCGTGTCGTCATAGGAGGAATAGTCGGCATCAGGAATAAAGGTCACGCCTGACAAATCAAAGAGAATTGGCGCTGTTGTTCCTGACGCTTGAAACATGTTACCGGAAAAAACAATGTTACCATCGCCGTCTGGCAAAATCTCGGTACCGTTGAAATAGAATTTCCCGCCAATATCACCGGAAGGGTCTTTGGTCATGAGCGTGACTTCACCGTCAAGTACCAATATACCGTTGTCTTCGTAGGCTTCACCGACGTCATTGTCTCCAATATTCACACGAACATTGATGGCTACGCCTTCAGAAGCATCGATGCCCGCATTTTCGGTATTGGTATCAATTTGCCCCTGATCTTCTTTACCTTCGATTACGCCGCCTTTGGCTGGCGCGATCGTAATAATTGGCGTCTGGTCGTTAAGCGTCAGGGAAATTTCACCCTCCGCTTTGTCACCATCATTGTCAGTGACTTCATATTGAATGGCTTGGTTGAGTACCGCTGACGGATTAACAACGTTTGCGGCAAATGTGAAGGTAATTTCCCCGACAGGCTCATTTCGTGGGTCAATACGCATTGTGCCAATTTCTCCGTTAGGAGAAACCGCTGAATACAAGGTGATCGTAGACGGCCTTGTTGTGGAAACATCCACCCACTCAACACCGTTGTGAATACGCGTAATATGAGCGCCATCCGCGCCTTGCAAGCTTTCATTATCCGCAGGGTGAGAAGGGTCCGTGATATCAAACACATCCACTGTGACTGTGGTGTCTTCAGTCGATGAGTCATCAACCGCTAACGTAATGCTTCCTTGTGTGGTCGGCACATCATCTTGCACCGTGATCGGAACGCGAATGTTATTCGACTCATCGCCATCAGCATCAACGGTGAACGCATTAATGCTAAACGTCAGAGAGTTTTGTCCATCACCTGGCTCGTGATCTAACGCTGATAACAGTTCGAACGTAAACGTACCATCCGCATTCAGCACCACATGCATTACATCTCGGTTATTGCCAGAGCCATCATCCGCGACACCGTAATAATGTTTTGGGTATGCGGCAGTTTCCGGACGTTGCTCCAAGAACACGTCATAGCCACTCGCCAATACGGGTTGGCCGTTGTCATAAACAACGTAATCACTTTTGAAAAAGAAATTGCTAACATCATCGCCAAGATCGCTATCAGCATCGAGTGTATTAGGATCACCACTGTCGTTGGTCGCATCAATGTTCAACGTACCGCTTGATTTCGAGCCCTGACTAATTCCGGTTCCATCATCTATGCTGCTTTCTTCAACATAGATAGGATCAGTCGTGACCAAACCAAAGGTTGTAGAATCATCATCATTTACCGTAAAGGTCACTAAAAGTGGCGCTTCGACATTGGTATCAGTTGGGTCAACCAATTTGTCGCCATCGGTATCTTCAACTTGAATAGGCAGTTTGATATTGATTTTTTCGCCGTCAGCACTGACAAAATTCCCATCAATCTGATCAGCCGTTTCAGTGGGATGTATCAGCGCTTGGAATTGGGTAAACGCTGCATCGACATCCATGCCTAAGCCATCCGCCGCTTGCTCTGATGTCAGCACGATTCTGATAGCAGGCTCGCCATTAATCGACGCCAAAATGGTCAATACTGCGTTGCCTGCCCCATCAGTACTCGGCGTGATCGTGACGCTATCAACGAATTCATTCTGATTGTTAGAAAGAAGCTTCAGCTCACTGATCAAGGTGGCGTTGTTATTACCATCATCAATTGAGAAGGTATCTGGCACCAAGCGATCAGATGCGGCACCAACGTTAATGGTTCCTGTTTGGGTGTTTTCAGGTGCCGATGCGTCGTACTGATTTTGTGTTTGATTTTCTTCCAGTTCAATCACATCAGTTGGAGCCCCAAAAGCATCTAACCTTTCTCCCCCAAGGGCGGGCGTACCATCAATGATGTTAAACGTGACTGACGAAATATTACTGACGTCTCCATCGGCATCGGTGGCGGTATAGGGAAGTGTGAAGCTAGATTTCTCGTCATCACTATCGCCATCGCTGGCTTGATGTTGGTCTATCGGTTGATATTGGGTAACGGTGAACGTTGGATCGTCAGATGCGCCTGATGGCGAGAACGTAATTTCTAGCACCTTCTCTGGTACACCGTTGTTATCTGAGTAGACGGTGATCACACCCTCGACGGATGTATCAACGGTGGTCGGCATGCCATGGCTAGTTATACCTGCAAAAGCGCTCTCTGCGGCCATCACATCGAATGAGATGCTACCTATCTCATCACTGCCTAAGTCTATACCGTCTGATGTATTGCCAACTTTTGTTTCACTGGGATCCGTTTGAGGCTCAACAACATCAAGGCTGCCTTCTTTCAGTACCGTATCTTGGCCATCATTACTGACCAAGGTAACGACAGCAGGACTCTGCATGAGGTCACCGCCGGTGTCAGCAACTTGCAATGGCATATTAATGGAGATGCTATCACCATTCACTGCCACGTAACTGCCCGTGCTCTCTAAGTGATCAAGCGGACCGGATTGCGTCAGCGTTGCCGTTACAGAAAGCCCATTTCCATCTTGCGTGGCAGTGATCGTCAAAGTCACCACAACGTCACCATTAACCGTTCCCACCAGTGTAAACGTTCCAACACCATTACTATCAACACTGGTTTGGCGAGTAAATGAGACCGCTTCTCCGTTCGATGTCAGTGTGGCTAATTCAGCTTCAAATGCCGCCAAATCACTCGGTGCGATTTGGAGCGAGCCGGGCAATAGACGCTCACTGCCTCCTGCAATGGAAAGAGATTCAGTCTGCGACACCCCGTATGTATCAGGATCTAAGTCACCTTCTGTCACCTCAAGAGAGAGACGTTGCCCACCCAACGCATCAACATCAACAACAGGTGGTACTACCGGTGTTGTTCCATCTGTAATTGAACCAGAGTTTTGATCGTTGTCACCGCCAAGAAAATTGACCTCGTCAGTGTCGCTTGCCAATGGACCTGTGGTGTCAAAGCCCGCTTCGGTTAGCGAAGAGGCATACAGATAATCCACAACAACGAAACCCGCATTTGACGAACCAACACTCTCCCCCGCAGCGGGCTCTTCGAAAAGGTCGGTAGGGTCGACGCCATCTAAGATCAATTGCTGCAAATCAGCGATATCGAGGTTCAGGTTGTCGCCAATCGTCAATTCATCGGGGTTAAAACGGACACCAATTGGAGAAGTTGCAAGTTGTGCATCACTGTCGGAAAGAGGGATGAGGCAAGAAGCACAGCGACTGTCTACATAATATTTCTGCCCATTGAAGCTAGCAACAACACTGCTGCTATCATTGGTCAGTAGAACTTGATTGGGCGCTATGAGCATACCGGGCTGGGCTGGAACGATCCCTGAAGCGTTAGAAACCAAAAATGCTTGCCCTTTGACGCTGTCAATATTTAACGCTGTGTCAAACTCATGACCAATCATACTTTCTTCCCCAACTTATCCATCGCTTTTTTACCTGCGAATCCGCGTGCTTAGAATCTACACACATAGTGTAACCAGCAGCTATATCCAAGTCTTACCCCGTACCTGGCTAGTTTCTCTGTGTACTCAACATTGAGACAATTTGATACAAGTTCGCTCGTGGTTTAACGCTTGTCGCTCCGTTTTTGACACGGTCAACACTTATAAGATTAGGAAAATCAGCGCTACTCGTATCAAAATTTATGCAGTATCGACTTTTCACGAATGGATTCCACACAGCAGGTATGGATTAAAATCACTAAGTACTTGAATAATCCATATCTAGCCCTGATATTAACTCCAAGAATAAATAAAGATGGGTGAGCAGGTAGTCTGTTCGTATACCCAAACAACATGAAGTTACTCGATTTCATAGGCACCTTCAGGTTGTTTGGGTATATACACCTACACGGAGTAAATATGGCTATTCATGTCGGTATTATTGACCAAGACCCGGTTCGGTTGGTTACTGCTTTGCTGCATCAAGAATTCAAAGCCGAAAAAGTGATTTTCATTGGTGTTGAGTGTCAGCTTCCTCAGTTCGAGCAGCTGAGTAAGGTATTGAATCCAAAGGGCATTGTTACGGAATTCTTCCAGATCCCGTCAGACATCAATATTCCTTTGATCAAAAGTAAAATCGTTGAACTCGCGGAACGATTGAAGCGAGAAGGCGCAGAGGTGTGTTTTAACGCAAGCTGTGGTTTGCGTCACCGTCTATTGACCGCCTACGAAATTTTCCGCACTTATCACTGGCCCATTTATGTTATCGAACCTTTCAGTGATGAGCTGTGTTGGCTCTACCCTTACGGCCTCGAGCAACAGCAGGTGGAAGACCACATCAACATCAGCGACTACCTAACAATTTTTGGTGCGCGTTGTGAACTGCAAGACGAAGACATTCGCAGTGTTCTTGATACCTCAATTAAAACCTTAGGCCATAAGTGGGCAAGCAACGCCTATGAGCTTGGTCCGGGCCTCGCGACCTTGAACTACTTGGCGACCACTTGCCGCAAAGAGCAAAAGCTAGATGTCGAACTAAGTGAAAAGCAGCAAGGCTATCGTGAACTCAGCATGTTGATCGACGATCTCACTGACGCTGGACTGTCGAGTTACGACAAAGGAATACTGACGTTTGAAAACGAAGCCGCTCGACGTTTTGCGAATGGCGAATGGCTAGAATGGTATGTGCACCACATAGTTGAGGAGATTAAGCATGATCTTCTGACTATCCAAGACTTATCACTGGGTGTTCAGGTTTACCGAAAAATCGGCGAAAGAGAAGTACGTAACGAATTGGACGTCGCCACTGTGGTCAACAATAAGCTGCACATCATTGAATGTAAAACCAAAGGCATGTCGAGTGATGGTGATGACACACTTTACAAGCTTGAATCCATTCGCGACTTGCTAGGTGGGTTACAAGCACGAGCAATGTTAGTGAGCTTCCGCCCATTAAGACACCACGATATTACGCGTGCAACCGACCTGGGACTTGCGCTCATTGGCCCAGACCAACTAGGTGATCTTAAAAAGTATCTCCATGAATGGTTTTTAGCTGCCGGTGGTACGGAAAAATCGTCTTTTGCGTAATTAGCAAAACTGCAGCATATAAAAAGCCGACGTTATATAACGTCGGCTTTTTGTTTTATATCACTTTTCCAGCTTACGAAATCAACATCTTACGTGCTGATTCAACAACGACTTTGATCGAACGTGCTTCTGTTTCTGCCATGGTCGCTTGATCAGGGATTTCTTTTTGTGTGCGGTTGATGATCACGCCCGCCACACATCCTGCTTTCAATCCAGAGCTTGCACACATGGTCAACAAAGTGGCAGATTCCATCTCAAAGTTCAGTACGCCCATGTCTTGCCATTCTTTCATTGAGCCTTGGAAGCGTTTAACCACGCGCCCACTGAATGTATCGTAACGTTCTTGACCCGGATAGAAGGTATCGCTTGATGCCGTAACGCCCGTATGCACTTCTGCACCAGACGCATCTGCGGCAGACTTCATTGCTGTCGCCACATCAAAATCAGCAACGGCAGGAAATTCTAACGGCGCGAAATGGGTACTTGCGCCATCAAGACGTACTGAACCCGTGGTAACAATCATATCGCCAACGTTAATGTGCGGCTGAATTGCGCCCGTAGTACCGACACGCAAAAATGTACGAACACCCAGTTGAGCGAGTTCTTCAACCGCAATAGACGTCGATGGGCCACCAATACCCGTTGAACAAACCACCACTGACTGGCCTTCAAGTTTTCCCAAGAAAAGCGTGTATTCACGGTGACTTGCCAAAAATTTCGGTGAATCCATTAAAGCAGCAATTTTTTCGACACGCGCCGGATCGCCCGGGATAATAGCCAGAGTTGCGCCTTCAAGATCAGATGCATTGACGCCCAAATGGAATACGGTTTGCTCAGTCATGATGTTCTCCTCACTGTATCGTGTCCCTCAGCGTCATATCATTCGAAAAGTGCTGAGTACGATGACCACGAATTATAGGGTGGTGATGAATTTAGCCATCACCTTACCGTTTAGGACAAAAAATAAAGTGACAAACTTCAACTTTGCATCAATTTCATTTCATTTCATTGCAAATTTGAGTGACATAGATCACTTTAAAGAAGTGTCACCCCACATCTAGCACTTGCCTATTTCGAGCTATTTGGCCCGTGTCGTAACAAACGTAAAGCATTGACCGTAACAATGGCTGTCGCACCACTGTCTGCAAGTACCGCCACCCAAAGTCCTGTAAAACCAAGTACAGTGGTGACCAAAAAGATCGCTTTCAAACCAATAGCAAGCGCCACATTTTGTCTGACATTAGCCATCGTAGCGCGGGCCAATGTAATCACGTCCGGAATCGTTTCTATACGGTTATGGCTGAGTGCAATATCTGCGGTTTCAAGGGCGACATCCGTCCCACTCCCCATTGCAATCCCAATCGTCGCGGCTTTCATTGCGGGCGCATCGTTAATGCCATCCCCCACCATAGCGACGCGAGATCGCGTTGCTAGCTCATTGATTGCATCAACTTTCCCTTCAGGCATTAAGCCCGCTTGGTACTCCATGTTCAGTGCGTTCGCTAACCCTGCCGCAGCGTTGGGGTTATCTCCTGTCAACATCAATGACTGGATACCTATCCCGTTCAAGCGGTCAACTGTCATTGCTGCCGTTTGGCGAAGTTCATCACGCCAAGCAACCACGCCTATTGCTTCACTTTCAACAAATATTACCGCCACGGTTTTGCCGCTTTCGGCTAATTGCTGCGCTGACGCCGCGTTGTCCGGTTGGATAAATTGATTGGCATTTAGCTTATCCAAGGCAACAACCGTGATCTCCTCACCATGAACGACACCAGAAACACCTCGTCCTGACTGAGTGTGGACGTTTTGAGCGCTTGGGATAACCACATGCAGGCGCTGCGCCTCTTCAACCAACGCCTTTGCTAGCGGGTGATGCGACCCAATTTCTATTGCCGCGGCTTGAGCAAGCATGTGATGCGTTTCTCCTTGCCAGCAGAGAACATCCGTTACAACGGGTTTACCTTGCGTCAGCGTGCCTGTTTTATCGAATGCTACCCATTCCACTCGGCTTAGTGCCTCAAGCGCAGCACCACCTTTAATTAGCGCGCCATATTTTGCGGCTGCAGCTAGCCCTGATGTCATTGCTGCAGGTGTAGAAATCACTAAGGCACAAGGACAAGCGATAAGAAGCAGCGCTAACCCACGATAAATCCAAACATCCCAGCTTTCGCCAAATAGCAGCGGCGGAATAACCACAATCAGCGCTGCAATCAAAATCATGAGCGGCGTATACCAACGACTAAATCGATCGATAAATCGCTCCACTGGCGCACGGCGAGATTCCGCATCTTCAATCAGCGTCAAAATACGATCAATCGCACTTTCACCTTGCTTTGAAAACACAATCAATTCGACACGCTGATCCACCGCAAGCGCCCCTGCCGGTATCTTTTCACCCACCCGTTTTTCTACGGGGATAGATTCACCTGTCAGTGCGCTTAAATCAAAGCTCGCACTTTGTGCAAGCAACGTCGCATCAGCGGGTAGTCTGCCACCTGGAGAGATTTCAATCCTGTCCCCCGGTTGAAGAGAAGATACGGGGACGTCTTCTCTCGTGCCATCAGTGGCAACTTTCACTACAACATCGGGCACTAAAGCCATCAAAGATTTAATTCCCGCACGCGCTTTCGCAGAAGCATAACCTTCTAGTCGTTCGCCGATGAGAAACAGAACCAGCACCATGGCAGCTTCTACGGTTTCACCAAGATAGAGAGCACCCAGCGCTGCTATGGACATCAACATCTCAATCGAAAATGGTGAGCCGCTTCGCGCTAATATCACCGCTTTTTTGACGATAGGTATCAAGCCAATCACTGTCGCAGCGCTAAACAACCATGGTGATAGATCTGGTCGCCAGAGAGACAGTAAGCCGGATAGCGCCATAATCGCTATCAATGAAAGGAGAATACCCTCCTCTTTGATGCGCATGGCAACACTTTTGGTTTCTGTTATCGAAGAGGGAGCAGAAAGTTCAACCAGCGGAAAGCCGGTTTTCTTCGCACGATTAGCAACCTGCTCGCGTTGAGCATCAGTCGGCAAGGCATTAAAAATGACGACGAGCTTTTCGGTGGCAAATCGAACGTTTACCTGCGTGACATCATCGAGCCCATTGATTGCGGCTTCGAGTTTTCCCGCACAACTTGGGCAATCCATGTTTGTCACACGCCAGGTGTATGTGTTGCTCTCGTTGGCGTAGTTCTCGCTGACGCTGAATTCTTGATGATCATTTGAAGCTGTTGGTGTTTGGCTGTTGTGTGAGTGGTCACAACAGCCATGCCCCTCTGGATCGTCACTATCCTCGACGGTGGTCCCGTGACAGCCTTGCGCTGTATCCACGGAAGCATCGCTCTTGGGGTTGCAACATCCACCGCCTGCGCCAGAGCTCGTAACTTCCGCAGTTTGATGTTTCTCGTGATGATGGTTAGCTTGTTGGCAATGTCCCGATTTACATGAATGGCTCATAAGGATTCTCCCTTCTTAAACTTACATTCAGTGTAAACCTTGGAGTCATCTCCAAGGTCAAGCATCTATACCTCAGTAACTTGAAGAAACATCATTTTTTGCCAATGAGTTACTTTAGGCGGTCAAAAATCACCTGAGTATCAAGACATTCTTGATAGTCGCGGTAATCGAGACCTGCATCAAACACAAAATGGGTAACAAGCTTTTTCGCCGCTTCTTGTAGAGACGCAGCTTGCCATGGTTTCTCAAAATAGCGCTCTATACGAGCATTGTTGATCGCTTCAATGGTATCTGCATGGGTGGCTTGACCTGTTAGTAGCACTTTTCTTGTGGCACGAAACCTTGGGTCTAACGACACTTCCGTTAACAACTCAACGCCCGTTTTTTCTGGCATGACATGGTCAGAAATGATCAGCGCAATGTGCTCGCCGTCCGCATCGAGATCATCAATCAAAGCCAATGCTTCGTCCGCAGATTCACAATCTTCGATGTGAAACACCGCGGAAAGAGGAGCAAGATCTTTAAGCACAGCGTCTAACACTTCGCGTTGATCATCAACGCAGATGATATTTACTTTTTCCATCTTTATCCCCTTATTAAAGTTACCCACGCCACCAGAGTCACTGTCATGTCTGAAGACGTGGAAACATTGCTATAAAAAGTTAACCAGTCGAAGAATCCATACCATGACAAAACTCAATGCCACGCCCACCACACCAAGTATCACACCCACTTTCGCCATTTGATGGCTGTTCACGTGGCCTGTCGCATGGGCCAAAGCATTTGGAGGTGTACTAATAGGGAGAGACATGCCCAAAGATGCTGCAAAGGTAACTACCAAGATCAGTGTCGTTTCGCCCCCCAGTGAAGAGAGTGACGTCATTGACATACCTAGCGCGGCCATAATTGGCATCAGCAAGTTAGCCGTAGCAGTATGAGACATGAAGTTTGCCATCAACAAACAAAGAGCAGCTGCACCCACCAACACCAATTCTGGCGCAAAGTGTTCAAACGGAATGCTATGCACCACGAGCTGCGCAAGGCCTGTTTTGTCCAATGCCAAACCCAGAGCGAAACCGCCGGAGACTAACCAAAGTACATCCCACGACACTTTCTTTAAATCTTCTTTATTGATGATCCCTGTCATCGAAAATACCGCGACAGGAATCAATGCTACGGTGTAGGAATTCATACCGTGACTAGAGCCCATCAACCACAACAATACGGTGACTGCAAAGGTAACGTAGACAGTGATGGCTTTAGGTGTTTTAAGAAACTTACCCTTAATGCTTAAAGAAATTGACGATTCATCTGATGGAAACAGCTTGCTGAGTAACACCCAAGCCAGCACCAACATGATGATGACAAATGGCACGCCGAATGACATCCATTCACCAAAGGTGATCAAGTTTTCACCCGACAAATACTTCAATGCAATCGCATTGGGCGGTGTGCCAATTGGAGTACCGATTCCACCAATGTTCGCCGCCACCGGAATGGACAGGGCAAAGGCAATTTTCCCAGGATCATTCGGCTTAAATAACATCAAAATCGGTGTCAAAATCGCAAGCATCATTGCCGTGGTTGCTGTGTTGGACATAAACATGGAAAACACGGCGGTGATCAGCATCAATCCTGCCATAACCATTTGTGGTTTATGACCAAATGGTTTTAACAACACGCGGGCAAGGTTGATATCTAATCGGTATTTGGTCGCCGCCATTGCCAGAAAGAAACCACCCAGAAACAGCATAATGATTGGGCTAGCAAAGGTTGCCATGATGTCGCTGTAATGGAGTAACCCACCAAATTCTGGCGTTCCCGCTTCAGTTCGAAACCAGATGAGTCCTTTGTCTGATAAGAAGAGTAATTCGAGAACGATCACCAATACCGAGGTAGCATAAATGGGTATAGGCTCTAACACCCAGCAGAGCGCCGCCAACAGAAACAACGCGATGGCGCGTTGTTGCATCACGGTTAATGTTTCAAAAGGAAACGCGGAAGCCGGTAGTAGCATGACCACCAGCGGAATAAGAATTGGAAGAATGTATTTCGCATGAATGCGCATGATCGCCTGTAATCCCTTAAAGCAAACGCCCACATTCCGTGGGCAACACGCTCATTCTGCGCTACTTGCTTGAAAGGAGTACTGAATTAGATCAATAAATTGGAACGATTTCTGTGCAAAAACACCTAGGGTCTGTTGACCTTTGGTGATGGTTTTTGCAGCAGTTTGTGGCGGCTTAATACAAGGCAGAGGCTTCGATGTGTAGCAGGCCTACATGAGAAATCGATAACGCAGAAGAAAGTCGCCACAAACTGCTGCCCGAAGGGTTCAACTGCGCGTCCCGTGCTAAAAGCGCTTTATGCTTTGTTGAGGCGTATTTGCTTAAAATGCTAGGCGGCACACGCCTCTCCTAAAACACTTTTAGCCAGAACAAAATTTAGCCACCAAAGGTAAACAGACCCTAACGAAGAGGGGCATTTTTCTCGGTGGTATTATCAAATGCTTCTTCACTTTCTTCAGCCATCACTTCTCGACAGCTGGTGAACGCTGTGACAGGCACGCTAGGTTCAATCGCGATAACGTCTTCTTCTTTTTCCTCATGGTCTTGCGCAAGTTGGACGATCAGTTTCTTAACCAGTACATAGCCAGCAATACCAAAAATGATCGAACCCACAGCTTGACCAATCAACACGCCTTGCGCTCCGCCCAAGTAGCCACCCGCGTACACAAACGGAATGGTACCCAGCGTTGCTTTACCTACATTAAGGAGCGTTGACCATGTTGGTCGGTTCAGGTTATTGAAGGCCGCATTGGAAACAAACAATGTGCCATTGAAAATGAAAGTAATGGCGATATAGGTACAAAACAGCGAAACCATGGAAGACGCGTCACCATCAAGGCTAAACGCATCAATAATAAGCCCTTGAGCAAAGAACAAAATGAGTGCCACACCAACACAATACGCTGTCACAAACTTCACTGAATCGGTCAGTGTCTGCTGTACCCTGTCAAACTTTTGAGCACCGTAGTTCTGACCAAGGATTGGCCCAACCGCGCCAGAAAGCGAAAAGATCAATGCGAATGATACAGGTAACAGTCGCCCCATCACGGCATATCCTGCAACAAAATCCGCGCCATATTTTGCAATTTGTGCCGTTACGATAGCATTGCCAATAGGCGTTGCTGTGTTGGTAACGATTGCCGGAGCGGCAATATGAAAAATAGCGCGAAAGTGTTGAGATAAATCCGTCAAGCTTGGGCGAGCAACCAGATCATGTATACGATGAACGGCATGATATGACACACCAAACAACACAAAGCGCGAGATTAAAGACGCCGTTGCTGCACCTTCAATTCCCATCGACAACGCAAAGATAAAGATGGGATCAAGTACCGCATTCACGGCCCCACTCACCAAAGTTGCTGCCATTGAACGTTTAGCATCACCGACGGCTCGTAATGCTGCCCCGCCTGCCATGCCCATCGCCATCAATGGCGAACCCGGCAAAAGTATCACGAGAAAATCTTTTGCCTTATCAGCGGCTTCACCGTTGGCGCCAATCATCGCTAAGATAGGATCAACAAACAGTAAAATGACACCCACAGTGACCGTACTTACTATGGCAGAGAACACCATAATACTTCCGGTTAGCTTTCTCGCTTCCTCTCGGTCACCCGCCCCTAACGCACGACTCACTAATGCGCCCATCGCAATAGAAGTACCGATCGAGACTGATGTGGAGAAAAACAGGATAGTGCCTGCAAATCCAATGGCGGCCGCTAACTCAACTTGCCCAAGTAGACTGATAAAAAACATATCGGCCAAATCGACCAAAAATAGCGCCATGAGTCCAACCGCACCTGACGTAGACATCACAGTGATATGGCGCATGATTGAGCCGTTAACAAACTTGGCTTGTTGCTGATTAGGCATACTTGGTATCCGTATCGAGTAAAACGAAATTGTCAGCCATCCTAGCTGCTTGAAAAAACGAAGGACTGTCAGAATGACAAGGTGAAGATCCTTGATCATCCTCTTACAAACAATTGGGTATAGATAAATTTAGAGTAATATTGTGCCATGAAAAAGAGGTGCTTCAAGCACCTCTTTTGATACGACTTATTCGAATAAATTGTTTAACTACACTGGATGCAGGAAGCAATCATCGATTTGCGCCGCTATTGCCTTCAAAATATCCCTTCGCGAAATAATGCCGATGAGTCGTTCATGCTCGTCGACAACAGGATAAACCTTGGGTTTGGCAGGCAACATCTCTTCTGCCAGCTTAATGATGCTCTCCTCCGGCGATACAGAAGACACTTCTTTGTGCATACAGTCTTCAACCGTATTGGAGTCTTGACAGTAGTAACCCGCTTTGAGCAGTTTGTGAATCATATCCTGTTCAGACAAGAATCCCACAACATGGTTGTGTTCATCCAATACAGGCCCCCCCGTTTGGTGGGCATTGAGCATTTTTTCGAGCGCAACAGACAGAGACATGGAAGCCTTGAAAGTCACGGGTCTTTTGTTCATGTAATCTTTTACTTTTATGGATTCCATGTATTCCCCTTTTAATGATTGGTCTACACGCAGTGATAGGGAAAATCTCTATTCTTATCTAACAGTGTTGACCAACCTGAGGAAATTACTAGCACTCTCGAGACTATTTTTATCCTTTGTCACAAATGAAAGAGATCAATGCGCCAAATTTCTTTTATTTAAGCAAACTTTATTCATAAAAAACCAGCACCTAATAAGGTGCTGGTTTCATTGCATATGAATCGATAACGGTTAAACGACTACATGAAAAGCATCATGAGCAAACCAAGAGGAATTTTCTCCCCATTTGGCGAGATCAGCTGATCGCCTTCAATTTTCGCTGTCAATGTTACGCCGTTTTCAGCTTGAGAAACGAAACCGTAAGATTCAATATTTGCTAATGATGCTTCCACCTCAGGAATACCTTGAACGTAGGCAGTAGGGACATTCACAAAAATGTTGCCCTTGAGCTTAGACATTAACGCACCCATATTTTGCGTTACACTGCCAAGGCCAGGTTCAATAGAAAGATCAAACTTCGCGTTGATGTTCCCCTCTGGGGTATCAAGCTCAAGTGGAGTGATCTCAAACGTCATCCCTTTTTCTACCAAGCCATCAAGCGCTGTCTGCAACTTCATCATGTCTTCAGGAGCCGATTCCGCCCCCATAGAATCAGCAGTGCTCGCCAACGCAATCATGGAGTTGTAGTCTAGTGCGTTAAAGTTAACGCCGACTTTAAAGTTGTCGATAACTAATGTATCTGGTACATCAAGTTTATTAAACGAAATGACCGTCGAGTTATCGAAACGAAGCGCATCAGGCAAGGCGGTTTTCACGTCACCATTGTCAATTGCTGACAGTGCATTCGATACGTTTAAACCAAGTTGACTGATTGTCGCTGCTGAACCAAATGCATCATTGAAGGTGCTCGTTCCGATGTTAAGGCTTTGGGCTCCCACCCAAACATCATCAACCAATTCACCATTACCGCTACCGGTAATTTCCGTCAAGTTGAACGTCTCACCTTCTGGGCTAGACAATTCAAGAGAAGGCATTTCCATCTGGAAAAGCATCACACCATTTTTATCCACCGTACCCGAAATGTTAGCCGGTGAACTCGTGATCTTTATTTCTTCATTGCCCCCATTCATAGCGCGAACGGTGACGTCGTACTGGGTGTCTCCGAAAACAGAAGTCTCAGTGACAACCGTCACAGGCGATTCCCCTGACGGCCACAGCAAATCGGTAATCACTTTCATGTCAGGTGTCATGTCTAAGGTAGACGTTGTGCTGACCCCCATGAAACCGTGACTGACATGACTAGTGACCGAGTAGGATGTTGGCAAGCCTTCCTCTTCGTAAACCTCTTTCATCCCACCAACAACAGAGACGCGCGTCACCACCTCTGACGATAGATATCCTCTATCATAAGATTCATTTTCGACTGCAATATAGGGGGATTGAACTTCCTCTATCTCTCTGTCATAGACAGACTGACCGATTTGACCCGTCGCGAAAGGCCACAAAACAGCAACCGCTACAGCGCCTGCAATTGCCGTGTATTTTCCAAATATCATTTTTACTCCATGTACTCCGTCATGAATTTTTACCGAGTGTAAACCATCGCGATCTATAACCCTATGGCCTTTCGAGGTTTTCTTTATCTATGTGTCAGTTTGCTGCGCTCTTCTCAGCTTGAAGACGTTTAAAACGATACACTCACAGAAAATAGTGATATTAGATAACCGTATGAATCTACAAGTCATATTGTGTCTTGATGATGACCCAAGCATCTTGACGCAAATCGCATCTGAATTGTCAGCGTTTAGTGGGCTATTCGACATACTCTGTGCCGATAACGTCCACACTGCCGGAAATATTCTTGAAGAGTTGAAGCGTAACGACCAACATGTTGCGTTGTTTATCTGTGATCATACGCTTGGCGAAGATCAGGGTGTGAATCTCCTTATCAACATTGATAATCACCCTGCTTCAAAAGGTGCCAGAACCATATTGCTTAATGATCAGCCCAATCTAGATGTCATTATGCAAGCAGTAAACGAAGGTCGACTCAACTACTGCATGACCAAGCCTTGGGCGCCACAAGAAATGTTTGAGACGGCCCAAAAAGAGTTAACCCAGTATGTGCTTCAGCACAACAGTGACGATTTACTGCGGTACTGCAGCGTTCTCGATCAGAAATGCCTACTAGAAGCGCACATCGACAATAAGCTTGCCTCATACAGAAATGGATTTATTGAGTCGGCGTTAGGCGTCAGCGACGAAGCACTCGCCCAAGAGCTTATTCAAGGGTTGCACGAATACTTTGCACTAAACAGCGAACATAACGTCACACGTATCTACAGTGAAGATCATATTCTCACGCATGAAGACAAACCCAACTCTTTCCTTTGGTTTGTGGAAGAAGGTGAAGTTGCCCTATTAAAAAGAGATGAATCTGGCGCCTCTCATGAAGTCGCACGGCTTGGGCAAGGCAGCTTGATAGGGGGTATGTCATTTGTGACTGGGGATGTCTCATTTTCTACTGGGATAACCTTAAAGCCCACCAAAGTGATCAAGCTCAACCGGACGCTGTTCTCTCAAGTTATGCAGGCAAGAAACGATCTACTTCCCTTGTTCTCCAGCTACCTACTTCGTCACTTTAACCGCAGGCTAAAACGCAGCATTTCTACCGAAGTAAAACTCCAACAAACGCTTCAGTCTCTTGAGTTAGCCCATAAACAGCTTATTGAAAAAGAGAAGATGGCAATGTTAGGCCAGCTTGTTGCGGGCGTTGCGCATGAACTGAACAACCCTGTTTCCGCCATACTCAGAAACAGTGACACACTCAGAGACAATATTGGGCTTCTCATCAATGTAGAGATG
This sequence comes from Enterovibrio makurazakiensis, assembly GCF_050336585.1. NCBI lineage: Bacteria > Pseudomonadati > Pseudomonadota > Gammaproteobacteria > Vibrionales > Vibrionaceae > Enterovibrio > Enterovibrio makurazakiensis. Next base: position 79,084 of record NZ_JAKJSE010000023.1, on the reverse strand, counting down.
AGCGATGTTGCTCGGGACAAAGCCAATCAAATCATGGCAGATGCCCTGCTCTCTCGCCCAATGTCAACGGCGGATGCAAGGAAAAAAGCCAAGGTCATCGAACCCATTATTGGCGATCGCAACCTTGCGCGCAAAGCCGTAAATATGGGGTTAGATGATACAGATGAACTTCAGACTTGGCAGAAAAAACTACACCCCGAATTTGACGAAACGCTTAGCCAATGGGACATGTTTTACCAAGCAGGTAGCTTATTAAGATCAACCAATGTCTGTGCACAGCGTATTGCCGACATGGTGAAAAGCCTAAAAACCTACGCCCGACAAGACGACGAAACCATGCATGAAGTTGATATTCATGAAGGGATTGAAGACACCTTGGTGATGTTTGAAAATCAGCTCAAACGGGTTCAATTGGTGAAAGATTACGGTGAGCTTCGAGCCATTCGTTGCATGCCGATAGCACTTCAGCAAGTTTGGACCAACCTAATATCAAACGCTCTCGACGCGATTAGTACAGACGGTGAAATTCAAGTGACAACCCGCGAGACAGTATTTCGCAGCCGTAAAGCGGTAAAAGTCACGATACGAGACAATGGCATGGGTATTCCTACCCCCATCAAAAACAAAATTTTCGAACTCAACTATACCACCAAACGTGAAGGGCATTTTGGTCTAGGCATTGGCCTGTCTGTGTGTCGCCAAATTGTCGAACATCATGGGGGACTTATTGATGTGCACTCCTCCGCAGGGGAGTTTACCGCAATGATGGTGACCCTTCCCTATTCACCTTTGACTACACCCTCTAAGGAGAATATATGAGTAAGTATCTAATATTGTGTGTTGATGATGAACGTGACGTTCTCGACAGTGTCACGAACGATCTCGCTTCATTAGAAGAGCACTTCATTATTGAAGCGGCTGAATCCGTCGCAGAGGCAAAAGAGATTCTTGCTGACGCGAACGCCGATGATATCCAATTGGCATTGATACTCTGCGATCATATTATGCCAGACGATCTTGGGGTTGATTTCTTAATAGAGCTCAGTCGGTTAGATATGACAGCCAACGCGAAGAAGTTACTCCTAACAGGACAAGCAGGTTTGAATGAAACCGTGCAAGCCGTCAATCACGCTAGTCTTAACTATTTTATTGCCAAACCTTGGCAGGGAAAAACCCTTAAGCAGGTCGTTATCGATCAATTAACAAGCTTCATGATCGAGCATGACGCCAATTTGATGCCATGGATACAAGTGCTAGATGCAGAACGAATCATGGAAGCAATCAGCAATAATCGACTCAATTACTCAGATATGTAGAATTGAATACCCGATCAAACTGAAAATGCGTAAGTATATAAACGCAAATAGGCAGACGATATCTGGCAAAATAGTCTGTCTACGTCATCTTTTTGATGTTTTTTGGTTAAAAGTCACTCAGCAATCTCTTAAATACGTGCCATGCTGTTGTTTCGCAAAAGCGACTTCTATTAAACTACCCACATACTCATTTTTCATCACGAGACCTTTCATGCGCAAAACCAAGATTGCTAGTATTTTACTGGCTGCTGCTTCTTCAGTTGCATTCTCTGCCGCAAGTGTTGCCAACGACGGCACCATGAGCAACTTTAGCTATGACTACTTTGAAGCACGCGTTGGTATTAGCCCAGTGACATACGGCGTCGGCTTTAGCACGTCAATTCACCCTAATGCTCACATTCGTGCAGAAATCGACAGCGAATTCGAATCTGACTATGACTCAACCGCAGCAATTGGTTTTCATGCACCAGTGAACAACTGGGCAGATGTATACGGCGAGTTGGGTTTACGTACAATGAAACAACGTGGTCGTTTCAACCATGACACCGAATTTGGCGTTGAAGTTAACCTAGGTATTCGCCAATGGTTAGGCCCACAACTTGAAGTAGGTGGCGAGTTGGGTCACATATCTATCGCTGATGACGATGATATTTTCGGCTCAGTATATGGCCGTTTCCACGCAACAGAACTTTTCTCTTTGGGTGCGCAACTGCGTATCAATGAAGCATACGGTGATCAATTCATGCTCACCACGCGATTTAAGTTCTAAACTGCGTTTAAAATAGAATTCAAAAAAGGCCTCACATTGAGGCCTTTTCTATTCACAAGGAATAATATCGAACTCTTGCTCATCGCCAGTTTCTTGTGTCGAATCAACCAACGAGTAGCCCATCATTTCGGCCAGTCTAATGTCTTTAGCTTCTATCGAATGAATCACGACATCCGATGTTTCAGCACCGCACACACTGATAAACGACACACCAGACAATTGACCACATTGCGACGTTTTTACGCCGACACCCTTTGAAGATAGCTGCTCTCGACTGTCAGCGGCCGTTATCCCTGCACTTTCACACTGAATAACGCCACGAGACTGGTAAACCGTCACGTATTCAGGCGATTTAATGGCACAGCCTGAAATCAGAAGAAACGAGGTAATTGAAAGTGTTAACGCGATAGACTTCAAACGTGGCCTCCTAGCCTTGTATCCCTAAGTGTCATCTAGATGCTCAGTGAATCCGTCACCCTTTAAATGACTGGTTATATACCCAACCCATGAGTGTTACTTTCATTTTAAGCCGACTGGCTCCCATCCCAAACGACATCCACATCAAGTAAGTGCGCAACCGACAACCCTAATAATTCAACAGTAATTTGTTGACCAAGCATGTCCATCAACCGCTGTAAACCCAGTGTCGCTTTTTGTTTACCTCCCGAATGCTCGTTAATAGCATTGATAAGGTATTTAATACAATGCACAAACTTCGGCTCGTTCAAGGCGGCTTGCCAACTCAATTTAATGGTGTAGTGAGAGGAATGATCAATCAAACCGACGACGTAGTTAAATACTTGCCCTTGAAATGCATCAGTCATTGCTTCCTTTGTCGGTACAACTCGCTGAATACCACTTCGACTCAACCCTGTGCGTTTTGCGATACTGCCGTATGTCACGGCATCCCAACCCTGCTCCATGAAGATATCGATAATCGTTTGATAGATCATGACTTCCGTTTGTTGCGCACCTTCCCTAGTGTTTTTTGCCATCTGTCCATTGATTCTTAGTTAAGATACTTCGTATCTTATATTTTCTTCACAAAAACTTACAGCTTTACACCAGGTTATTTAACACTCCACGCACATTCATGAATTTCCGAGTTGATTGAGGAGCCACTGTCTGAATGCCACAATTTTCGCGTTACCTTGATGCTCCTCTCGATACACCAGAAAAAAGCTATATGGCGACTTAACAGGCTGGTCGATTGGCATTACTAGGCGACCTGAGGCCAGGTGATCTTGAATGTAAGTGACGCGTCCGATTGCGACCCCCATTCCCGATGCCGCCGCCTCAAGTGCAAGATCAGCGCGATCAAAACTGTGGTTTGTTCCATTTAGTTCTATGCCATTGCTGTTCGCCCAATAAAGCCATTCATCACTCAAGCTTGCACTAGCCCAAGGTGCTGCATCGTGTAAAAGTTGGCATTGAGCGAGCTTGTGAGGGTTATCATAAAGCCCATGCTGGATTGCATATTCAGGGCTACAAACTGGCACGATTGCGTCATCCATTAAACGGTGGCTTTCCAAACCACTGTAGCGCCCATGACCAAAATAAATAGCACAATCAAATGCTTCAGCCTTGAAGTCTACGAGGTCATTTCGAGTTCTCAAGTGCAACGTCACATCAGGAAAAGTATTAGCAAACTGAGAAAGACGCGGCACTAGCCATCTTTGTGCAAATGTTGGCGGTGCCGATATAATAAAATCACCAAATGGCTTTGCACGATTGAGCTCAAGTAGCTTCACACTGATGGCCGAAAACTGTTCGGTCACAACTTGCTTCAACTGCTCTCCCTCATTCGTTAATGCCAAATGACGGGGGCGTCTTAAGAAAAGAGACACATCTAAACGCTGTTCTAGCTTTTTTATTCGATGACTCACCGCGCTTTGTGTTAGGTGCAACTGTTCAGCCGCACGCGTGAAACTCATGGTTTCTGCAACAATCGAAAAGCAGTGTAACCCTGCAAGTAATGACGCAGACAACTCTGGTAATTTCATAACAATGCTACTGTTTTTGGTACTGAATAGTAGAACTGTAACAATTATGTCTAAACACGTATAGCACGTGTTTTTCTGCGCTTCAGATAGACAAAAAGCCGCACAATGCGGCTTTTGTTGGGTGAGAATGAGATGAGATCACACAGCGCGAAGAAGGTTCTGTTTTGTCTCTTCACTCAGCAATGTGTAGTGAACACCCGTTTGAGCGCCAGCAAACATCCACAATAGTTTAATATCGACATCGTATCCGTGTGCTTCCTGCACTTTTCGGAACAATTCTTCAGGACTCATAGAGAAGAAAGTATCAACATCGGCAATACCCGCTTTCTTCAACATTCTTTCGATAGTCAAGCGTAGGTTTGGCAAATCACGAAGACGCTTGTTTAACTTGGAATCGCGGTATTCCTTCTCGGCGACAGAGTTCACTACGGACTTTTTTACCATCGCATCTAAACCTTCGTCCTCTGCATCATAGAGATCGGTGATGTCGTAGTAATTTACAATCGCAGTGGAGCTCTTCTTAACATGAACGAACTTTTTGCATTCTTTCGCAAGCAGTGCATCGGTTAAATCTGCACCACCACGCAAATAAATGCGCTCTTCTTTGACTAGCGAAAACATCGCTCCGCTAACGAAAAATCCTGTTCCGCCAAACATCGAACGTTTTTCCGTTTCGCCGAACTGAGATAAGTACTCAACAAAGCCACTTTTAACTTCAAGCACAGGTGCCTCCTTTCTCCCCAAGAGCCAATTCCTCGGCCAAAATCTGTAATTTCTCAACGCGAATTAATGATGCCGCATAAAGGCATAGAAAACCATGCACTAGATCACCGATAGTGGATGAATGTAGCAAAAATGCAACATCCATCACGAATATGAAGTGTAATAATTATGTTTAATCAATGTTAAATGCACCATAGCGCTCGCAACTTGACACGATTTGTTACATCAACTTTTGCTAACAAACGTTAATTCACTTCAAATTATGGAGGGTAATATCACGTAAACTTGCGAATCTTTAATTATTAGTATTGTCAATTAGAGGAATGGCAGGATTTCTAGACAGAAGATCTACCTTTAGTGGCGCTCGTTCAATTTTAGTGACTTATGTATTCCATTTAATACGCAGTACAACTACTATTCGACCAGCGTTTTTTCGAGTCTAAAAAGATGGATCATCTATCGTTATTCTGGGTTAATCCCAACCGTGATAAGTACCTAAAAGCCATTGAATCGGATTTTTTCCACCGTGTTTATCGCTCAATAAAAGACAACACGCTGGAACTCCCCCCCATTCCAGATGTTGTTCTCAAGCTTCAACAGGTTTGTCATTCGCCGAATACAAGGGTGAGAGACGTTTCTACACTGCTGCTTGACGACGCAACACTTGCAGCGGCTGTTATTCGATCGGCTAACTCGGCGGTATTTAGCCCGCGAACTAATCGTCCATGTCATGACATTAATATGGCGGTCTCTCGGCTTGGCATTCAGCGTGTTTTGGGGCTCGCGACGGCACACGCAATTCAATCATTGAAGAATAATTCGCATTTCAGTAAAGAATGCAACGCACTCTTAAAGCAAAGTGCCCTCGCGTCACGTGAGTTTGCCTCTACCATGGCGCTGCTATGTCAAAAAGTAAAAAGCTACGATGATGACATGATTGCTCTCGAAGTCGAAAAAGCACTATTGATTGGATTGCTCGCTGACATCGGCATATACAGCGCTATTAAGGCTTATCAGGAGTATTCTGATGAAGGTAACTATCTGGATTTTGAAATCGCTAGCCACGTTTTCTATTCGGTGAGCAAAGAAGCTAGTCGGTTCATCCTTAAAAACTGGGGGTTTGATGCCGACTTCATTGAAGTATCATTGAATCGACGGATCCGGAAGTCTACTGAAGATGTCACCTACCTTGATGTGGCAAAGATGGCCAATCACCTGCTCATGTTTCGTGCCAAAGATGAAGATATCGACGAACACGAAGTTGAAATCACACTGGCGGGAGCCGAGGCACTTTATGAACTGTCTAACCTCAACGAACGTGAATTTCGTCATCAGATTAACAACATAGTAAACAACTGCGGGTTTTAACCCCCCTCTCTCGGGACAAAGATTGACCTAATTAGAAGACCGCTGATACTCTCATCTCGGTTTTCTATTTATCAATAAGGTCTTACTCGATGCTTCCCGGCATGCTATACATTTTTATTCCACTCGTAGTGGGTTACTTCATCACCATTAAGAGTACATCTCTTCTTGATACCATTAATCGCTCAACGTCGCGATTAGTCTTTGTCATTTTAGGATTAATGGGGCTTAGTCTTGCTGGGTTAGACAACCTTAGTAGTAACCTGAATCAAATTCTTTTGCTCAGCGTAACGTTCTTTTTCTGCATTGGTGTTGCCAATCTACTCGCTTTACCCATCCTTGATCTCTTACTAAAAACCAAAACAGAACAGCATAAACAAACCGTCCCGCTTTCAAGTATGGTGATGGAATCGGTCAAATTGGTGTTTGTTGTCGGAGGAGGCCTAGTGCTCGGGCTCCTACTTCCTATTCCACTAGACTGGGTTGATCCAGCCAGTGAAGGAATATTGCTCATTCTGCTGTTTTTGATTGGTATTCAACTTCGCAATAGCGGCATGACCCTCAAACAAATTATTCTGAATAAGAAAGGGCTGAGTGTTGCACTGGTTGTTATTGTTACGTCACTTTTAGGTGGATTACTTGCAGCATGGCTTCTCGACCTTCCCTACAATCACGGTCTTGCGATGGCATCGGGCTTTGGATGGTATTCTCTAGCGGGAATTCTGATGGGTGATGCACTTGGGCCTGTCTATGGCGGTGCGTCTTTCTTGCTTGAGCTCACGCGTGAACTCGTAGCGATTATCCTTATTCCCATTTTTATTGCTCGCTATCCATTAACAGCGATTGGATATGGTGGCGCAACATCTATGGATTTCACATTACCCATCATTCAAACCACTGGTGGCGTGAAGTGTGTTCCCATCGCCATTGTTAGTGGGTTTATATTAAGCTTGCTCGTTCCTATTCTCATGCTCTTTTTCGTGGCACTGTAGCCAGAAAAGATCACGTCAAATGCGCAAGCAGACAAAGCAATAAGCAATAAGCAATAAGCAATAAGCAATATATGAACAAAAAAAAGGAGAGCATATGCTCTCCTTTTTAACGATTAACTGTTGGGGGAATAACAGTCGATCTTAGTGATTGCGAATCCACTCATCCATATCAGACTTCAAGTTGTCTGACTTAGTACCGAAGATAGCTTGTACGCCACCACCAGCAACAACAACACCCGCAGCACCTAGCTTCTTCAATCTGTCTTGGTCTACAGCATCAACACTTGCTACAGCCACGCGAAGACGTGTGATACACGCATCTAGGTTTGTGATGTTCTCTTTACCGCCGAATGCCATCACCAACTCTTTCGCCATGTCAGACGTTTCGCCAGTAGCTACTGCTTGTTTTTCATCGTCTTCACGACCAGGCGTTTTAAGGTCAAGTTTCACGATAGCAACACGGAACACCACATAGTAGAACACTGCGTACATCATGCCCAGAAGCGGGAATAGCCACATTTTCTGAGAGTTAGCAGACAATACGATGAAGTCAATCAAACCGTGAGAGAAAGACGTGCCGTGTACCATACCCAAAGTGTTAGTAATCACGTATGCAGTACCTGCAAGTACCGCGTGAATAACATAAAGCACTGGAGCAACGAACAGGAATGCGAACTCGATAGGTTCAGTAATACCTGTTAGGAATGACGTCAACGCTGCAGACACCATGATACCGCCAACTTTCGCACGGTTCTCTGGTTTCGCTGTGTGCCACATTGCAATAGCAGCCGCAGGCAGACCAAACATCTTGAACATGAAGCCGCCAGCCAACTGACCGAAACCGTTACCCGCTGCACGAGTCGCTTCATCAGCCACCATGTAGCAAGTTAGGATACCGGTACGCGCTTCACCAGCAGGTGTTACACATTGGCCAGCTTCGTAGAAGAATGGCGCATTCCAAATGTGATGCAAGCCGAATGGGATCAGTGAACGTTCAACGATACCGTAGATACCAAACGCAACCTGTGGGTTCTGTACAGAGGCCCAATCAGAGAAAGAAGCGATCAGAGCGCCAATTGGAGGCCAGATGAAAGACAGACCAATCGCGAGAAAAATACTTAGAAAACCGGTGATGATTGGAACTGAACGCTTACCTGCAAAGAAGCCTAGGTAATCTGGAAGTTGGATGCGGAAGAATCGGTTGAATGACCATGCCGCTACACCACCAGCAAGAATGCCACCAAGTACGCCAGTTTCAATCGCACCTACACCAAACACTTCACCCATAACACCTAGGGTGTTAACCATGATGTAGTAACCAACTATCGCTGCTAGACCAGCAACGCCATCATTGTTAGTGAAACCAAGCGCAACACCTACTGCGAACAGAAGACCCATGTGACCGAAAACAGCGTCACCAGCACTCATCATGATGGTAGAAATAATACTTGGTAGCCAAGAGAAATCTGCAGCACCAACACCCAGCAAAATACCGGCGACGGGCATAACAGATACTGGAAGCATCAGCGCCTTACCGACTTTTTGCATATTCGCAAAGAGATTTTTGAACATATGTAACTCCTGAAATATGTAGGGTTGAGCTAAAACTCAGATCCGATTCAAGTTCTCGACAACCCGGAAACAATGTTATTCGCTGAGTAATATAGGCCTGCTTTTTGTAGGACTCTACGTAACGTCACTTGAGGGTTCAGAAACTAAATATAGATCACATGACCAAGGTCGATAACAACCACCCCAATAAACAGCAACCAGTTGATTTTAAACAGTTAAAAATCATTTAGCCCATCAATTAAACAATCCCAAGCGTGAAGTAAAATAGAGCCACTCAAGTTATTTTATGTAACGAATTAAGATTAATATCTATACCGCTAGTTACATAAAACGGTTCAATTTACTGGTTTACATAGTGTTGCATGTTTATTAAGACCATCATGTCGCATTTTCAAGTCAGTAATACTGTCCATTTAATCTTCGATATGTAAATTACGTTAAAATGAGGACATGTAGGACAAATATAGCCATGAAACAATTACTTACTTTGCTACTGGCGATTTCAGTTACTGGCTGCAACAGCACACTGTTACCGGATCCGATTCAAGCAGATACTTCTTGGCAACACACAACATTAGACAATGGTTTAAATCTGCATATTCAAAAGCAGCAAGGCGCGTCAGTCTCAGTGCGCCTCCTCGTTCACACAGGATCCATTGATGAAGAGGCAGATCAGAGTGGCTACGCGCACTTTCTCGAGCACATGGCATTTAACGGTAGTGAAAACTTCCAAAAAAACGACGTTATCAAACTGTTTGGTGATGCCGGGCTGAACTTCGGTCAGCATTTAAACGCATACACCTATTATGATTGGACGTACTACAAACTCGATTTACCCAATAATAGTCATTTGCCACAAGCACTAAACTGGTTCAAAGACATATCAACAGGCTTAATGCTCTCTCCTGATGCGGTGAACGCAGAAAAAGGCGTCGTACTTGGCGAGCTCCGTCGTCAAGAAGCCTCACAAAACTCAATCTACTTCAAAGCACATATGGCACTGGCAGACGAAGCCTATGAAGGTAACATCAACGTGCTTGGAACACGTGAATCCATAACCAACCTTTCCCTCCAAAGGTTACGAGACTACTATCAGACGAACTACACGCCAGATCGCGCAGAGCTGATCATCAGTGGGGATATAGATAAAACCGATGTGGACACACTCATTCGTTCAACATTTGGTGATTGGCCCCGCCAAGAAAGACCCATAGAAAGACAGACGAAGGCAACGCAATTTAATGCACAGCCAATAACACTTACCGTAGCTGACAACGAATTCCCTTCTTTCTCGCTCATATTCAAACCTGAAAATAATGCGTTAACTGAAGGTGTCCATTTTGAAAAATATGCGAACCATCTGATTCTGGCCAACGCTATCAGCACACGCTTGAACGACAGAGCATCGGACACTCAAGCCCCCATTCAGTCTATATCAAGTCGTGTTGATTACTTATTTGACTCGCCACAACTCATCGTGGGAATGGATTTTGAAAGCAATAATCGCGAAGCAGCAATGACGTTTCTAGCAAAAGAACTTGCTACCCTCAGAGATCATGGGCTCAGCTCACTGGAAATTGAAGCGCAATTGACCGTCTTTGCGGATGAAGAGACAAATCTCAAAACCAACTGGACCGCGACAGAATTTGCTGACGAAAAGTTGACTGACCTCCTCAACGGCACTCAAACATTGTCACAGGCTCAGCGCACCGCTCTATCTAGTCGCTATGCCACCCTTGCTGACAACGAGTATCTCAACAAACAGTTACGCCAACTGCTCAGTGACGATGGCATTAAGCCCATTACTGGTCTCGCCCACAATCAGATCATCGACAAAAACACCGACAAACTCGTTACCGCAAGTCTTGCCGCTTTCGATAACACCTTCAACACAAAAGGACAGAAACTGATTCTGCCTGAAGCCATAGACGACTTCCCACAACCAAAAACAACAGGAGAGATTGCTTCAGTCATCGCTATCACACCTGACACAACCAAGTTCAAACTCAGTAATAACGTCAATGTATACCTCAGACACATGCCAGATACTGGCGACAGAATATACATTTATGCGGGCGCTCAAGGCGGTATTTCATCGTTGTCTACTGAGCTAAGACCAGCGGCGTATATGGCGCCGGGCGCTTACGCACTGACAGGACTCGGTGGAATGTCATCAACCGACTTCAATCGATTTATGGTGAAGAATAGCAGTTACTTGGAGCCAATGATTGATGAGAACCGCCAGGGGTTTTATGGTGAAACAACCCGCTCTTCTCTCCCTGCATTGCTCGCGGTTATTAACCAAGCCTATCAGTATGCAGCGGTGGATGAGAGTAAGTTCGAACAACACAAATCGACCTTTGTCACCAACGAAAAGCAATTCCACGACTCACTCAATGGTAAATCGTTTAGTGCATTCAATGCGGGTATCTATACGCCATCATCTCCCCGATATGGCTTCAAACCAGAGGACTATGACGCCGTTAACGTCAAACAAGTCAGAGATGCTTACCAGCAGCTTTTCAACGTTAACCGAGGGCTCACTTTTGTCATCGCCGGAAACATCTCGGAAGAAGAACTCAAACCTTTTCTCCGTACCTATATCGCAGGTATGACATTTGAAGAAGAAACATCAAATTGGCAGTACAGCCTCAATATAAACAGTGAGAAAACTAACATTGTGTACGCCTATGGCCCCCGAGGTAACAATGTCGAGTTTGTAACGGGGTTAGTGCATTCTGGTGAAGAAAAAACTACACGTGATCGCTTTCTGGCCGATATAGCAGGCCGCATCATGACCCAACGACTGCTTGAGAATATTCGTGAGGACGCAAGTCTCGATTACTCACCCTATTCCTTTGTCATGTGGCCTGACGGTGCCGATAAGCAGATATTTATGTTTGTTTCTAATGTGTCATTGCTCAAGCGAGAACAAGCCAAAGAACGAATTGCTAACGTTGTTGATTCATTGGGGGATGGGATTACAGATCAGGAGTATTCAAGCAACCTGACACAGCTCGGGCAAGCGTTGAATGAAGGACTAAATCTACCCAAAGAGCAGGCGAGAATGATGTTTAACTATGTGCTCTATGATGCAGATCCCTTAGCAGTTATAAACCCTAACTCAGTACTGGAGACCATTACCAAAGAAGAGTTAGAAACTTACTTGGCAGGCTTTGTAAGTAAGAATGCTATTCGGTATGAGATAACCAATTTGCCGTCATCAAACTAAAAAGAAGCCGGGCATTTGCCCGGCTTCTTTTATCTATCTGATGGTCTGTCCGTCTACTGAATAGACGTGCACACTATTTATCGAAGTCCGTCTTATCGAAGTTCGTCGAAATCCGTCGAAACTATCGTCTAGCTTGAGAGAACAATTTGAAGAAGTTCTCGGTGGTGACTTTCGCCACCTCCTCACCAGATACGCCTTTCAGCAAGCCTACGTAGTCAGCGACTTCTTTAACGTAAGCTGGTTGGTTTTCTTTTCCGCGATACGGAATCGGTGCCAAATACGGAGAGTCGGTTTCAACCAGCAATTTCTCTAATGGCAAACGGCGAACAACATCTTTCAGCTCAGACGCTTTGTTGAACGTCACAATGCCAGATATTGAGATATAGAAACCGAGCTCAATTGCCGCTTCTGCCATCTCATAACTTTCCGTAAAGCAGTGCAAAACGCCACCCACTTTCTGCGCGTTTTCTTCACGCAGAATTTGCAAGGTATCTTCACGTGCCATACGAGTATGAATGATCAATGGTTTATTCAGCTCGACAGCAAGGCGCACATGCTGACGAAACGCATCTTTCTGTTTGTCCGCAAGCTCTGGTTGATAATGGTAATCCAACCCCGTTTCACCGATCGCGACCACGCGATCATTAGACGCAAGCTGCTTTAACGTATCGTAATCAAAGCCTTCTTCGATATCGAGTGGGTGAACGCCACAAGAAGCGAATACGTTATCAAACGGGCGAATCAACTCCATCATGCTTGGAAAGCTTTTTAGGGTCACACCGACAGACAATAGATAATCCACACCACGTTGTTTGGCCTTTTCGACCACGTCAGCAACGTCTGTATGTAATTCGTCGTAATTTAGTTTATCGAGGTGGCAATGCGAGTCGACTAGCACGTCACTTTCTCCGGTTAGCAAAATGATGAAAGCGCAGGATTATACGGTAATCTTCGCGCTTTTTTAATTTATTCATTGAAGCCTGATAGCCAGCGACTCAGTAATAGCTCGCCATTTAGACCCGTGTGTTTAACAAGTTCCGCTTTCAGTTTGTTCAGTGCCATCAACTGCGACATCACTTTCGCCAACGGCACTGCCTTAGCTATCTGTTGTAGCGCATCCATCGCATCACAGTGGACGATAGCTTCTTGAGACCCTTGTTGTGTCTTCATCACATCAAGCAGTAAAAAGCTAAGCCAGTTTAGACCCTCTCGCTGCCCTTTGGTCAGCATATCGGTCAACGTAAAAAGACCTTGGCGGGTAGACACAAACGCAACAAAAGCCTCAACCAACGCTTTATGTTTCGCCATGCTGGCATCTTCAATAAACGCTTTCGCCGCCAGCGGGGCTCCTCGATTAATTCGAATGACTTGTAAAGGCACTGAATCAAACAGCTCCCCTTCCACCCAACGTTTTACCACGCTTTCTTCGGGCAGTTTAGGCTTCCACTTATTACAGCGGCTAACAACCGTTGGCAGCATGCTGTCGATAGACTCGGAAAGCAGGATAAAGTGACAATGTGACGGTGGCTCTTCCAACGTTTTCAATAACGCATTGGCGGCAGCTTCGCCCATCCGATCGGCGTTTTGAACCAAAATGACTCGCTCGCCACCGAGTTGGGAGGTTTCCCACGCATACTGATTACCCGCACGAACCGCATCCACACCCAGTTGTTTACCTTCAGATTCAGGCCTTAACCAGTGAAAGTCTGGATGTGTATCTGCATCAAACAGCTTACAGCTATGGCATACGCCGCAAGGTTCAACAACGCCATTCTTACATAGCACCGTTTTGGCAAGCATGGCGGCAAGCGCTAGTTTTCCGCTGCCTTTCGGTGCGCTGAGCAAAACGGCATGGTGCAAGCGATCTTGTCCTAACAACTGTTGCCAGTTCTGCCAGAGTTCGCCGTGCCAAGGGTAGACATTAGCCTGCATGATTCAGCCAAGTTTGTAGTGCAGTACGAATATCAGCGGTCACGCTCTCAATCGACTGTGAGGCATCAATAATCACAATACTGTCATCGGCGTTCGCTAATTCTAAATAACGCGCACGCGAGCGATGGAAGAAATCTAACTTCATCTTTTCAATTCTATCTAGCTCTCCACGCGCTTTAGCGCGAGCTAGGCCAATCGCTGGGTCGAGATCCATATACAACGTAAAGTGAGGGCGGAAATCGCCCAGAACCGTATCGCGTAAGTTCTGCATTAGGGCTTTATCAAACCCGCGACCACCACCTTGATAAGCCTGAGATGACATATCATGACGATCGCCAACCACATACGCACCACGCGCTAGCGCTGGCTTGATGACATTATCAACCAGTTGAATTCGCGCTGCATAGAGGAGCAGTAGTTCAGCCATGTCCGTCAATGGCTCATCGGGATGCCCCTCTTTGACAAGAGCACGCATTTGTTCTGCAAGCGGTGTACCGCCCGGTTCGCGTGTCGTTTCAATATCTGAAACCCCGGTCGCTTTTAGAGTTTCGATTACGTTTTGGATAGCTGTGGTTTTACCCGCACCTTCCAAGCCTTCTACGACGATAAATTTTCCGCTATTCATTGGGCTCTTAATACTTTTAGATACTGTCTTACTGCGCGGTTATGTTCCGCGAGCGTCTTAGAAAAATTGTGTCCACCGAGTCCATCGGCAACAAAATAAAAGTAGGGTGTATCTGATGGGTTGGCTGCAGCGAATATCGACGCTTTGCCCGACATGGCTATCGGCGTTGGAGGCAAACCCTTAATGGTATAGGTATTGTAAGGTGTTGGCGTGCGTAAATCTTTCTTACGAATATTACCATCGTACTTATCACCCATACCGTAAATCACGGTTGGGTCTGTTTGTAATCGCATCCCTTTATTTAATCGGTTAACGAATACAGACGCGACCTTACCACGCTCTTTATCCACGGCCGTTTCTTTTTCGATAATGGACGCCAACGTAAGAAGGTCATACTCAGATTTGATTGGTAAGCTTGCTTCACGCTGCTCCCATGCCTGCTTCAGGGTGTTTTCCAACTGGTCTGATGCGCGCTTGAGAATCGCTATGTCACTCTCGCCTGACACATAATGATAGGTCTCAGGAAGTAGCAGCCCTTCCAGTTTATTAACACTCAAACCCAAGCTCTTTGCAATGTCAGCCTCAGACATATCTTCGGTATCATGAGTAATATGCTCTGTGGTCGCCAATTGAGCACGCCATTCTTTGAATGTGCTCCCCTCAACAAACGTGATAGCAAATTGATGTTCTTTACCGGAACGCGCAACCAGAAAAACATCAGAAAGTGTCATTCCCGGTTTGATTTGATAAGTGCCAGCTTTCAATCTTGTTAATTCAGGGTGCGTTTTCGCAGCCCAACGAGCCCATTGAGAACCATCAACAATATCTTGTGACACCAAGTTTCGGGTAAATGAATGGTAGTTGGCTCCGTCTGGAACCGTCACCAGTTGGCTGGCATCGATCTTGATGGGGCCATTCACATAGCCTTCGATTTGACCATGAACCCAATATGCGCCGCCCAGTGCAGCTACTACTAAAAACAATAAAATCAGGGCGATTTTCTTAATCACGCATTCAACCTCAATGTAAGAGCTCTACACGCCGCATCACTGCGGTAACGTGTTTGTTCTATGCAACGAACAGGAACCAATCCCATCACTGCATTGGTTATAAATACTTCATCCGCGCTGAAAATCGTGTCGGCGTCTACTGTCACAATATTCACGTCGAATCCTTCCAATGGTGCTGCATGGATCACTTCAGCACGCATTGTACCTTCTACACCAGACAACGATAGGTCCGGCGTGAAAAGGGCATTGCCTTTTCGCCAAAACAAATTTGATGCCGACGCTTCCACCAACTTGCCGTTGAGATCACACACCACACCATCATCAATGTCTTGAGTATCCAATTCTTGCTTTATTAATACTTGCTCAAGACGATTGAGGTGCTTTAATCCAGCAAGCGAAGACAAACCTAATCGTTGATTGAGCATCACCATTTGTATGCCCTGCTCTTTCCATTGCTGATAGTGCGAAGGATAAGCGTGTGATGACACAACAACATTCGGCGTGTGACAACCTTTTGGGCTATAACCTCGACCACCACTTCCTCGCGTCACGATAATCTTCACGATGCTTTTGCTTTCATGCTTCTGAGAAAAAGCAACGCTTTCAGCTGACGTAGCGACCTGTTGCCAATCAACGCCATCAATACCTAGCTTTGCCGTGTTGGCTTTCAAACGCGCTAAGTGACGTGACCAAGAACGAACTACACCATCATTGACCAGCATGGTGGTATAGCATCCGTCTCCGTATTGCAGTCCCCTGTCAGCAATCGGCAGGAAATCAGCAAGCTGTCCATTAAGCAGGATCATGGTTCATCCTTGAAAAGCAGAAAAAAAAACGGCCCGATATCAACTATCGAGCCGTTCTATTCTATCAAAAAACTTACATTTTTTTGAAGATTAACGAGCCATTCGTGCCGCCGAAGCCGAAAGAGTTACACAGAGCGTACTCCATGCTCACTTGACGCGCTTCGTGAGGAACGTAATCAAGGTCACAACCTTCATCAACGTTATCAAGGTTAATTGTTGGCGGTACCGCTTGATCAACCAATGACATGATGGTGAAGATAGATTCAGCAGAACCTGCAGCACCCAACAAGTGACCAGTCATCGACTTGGTCGAAGACACCATGGTTTTGTCAGCAGCAGCACCCATAGCCAAACGAATGCCTTTGGTTTCAGCAACGTCACCAGCCGGCGTCGAGGTGCCGTGTGCGTTAACATAACCAATGTCTTCAGGTGTAATGCCAGCATCGCGGATTGCCGCTTTCATTGCCAATGCACCACCAGAGCCGTCTGCACTTGGCGAGGTCATGTGGTAGGCGTCGCCACTCATACCGAAGCCAACTAGCTCACAGTAGATTTTCGCGCCGCGCGCTTTAGCAAACTCGTATTCTTCAAGAACCATGACGCCTGCACCATCACCCAGAACAAAACCGTCACGGTCTTTATCCCAAGGGCGCGAAGCAGCTTGTGGGTCATCGTTACGAGTTGACAGTGCTTTTGCTGCTGCAAAACCACCGATACCAAGCTCAGTTGATGCTTTTTCTGCACCACCTGCCACCATAGCGTCCGCATCGCCGTATGCAATCATACGTGCCGCGTGACCGATGTTATGAAGGCCAGTCGTACAAGCAGTCGAAATCGCGATGTTTGGACCGCGAAGACCGTAGTTAATTGAAACATGACCGGCGATCATATTCACGATGGTCGACGGTACAAAAAATGGGCTAATTTTGCGTGGGCCTTTTTCGACATACGCACGGTGGTTTGACTCAATAAGTCCGAGGCCACCAATACCAGAGCCAATAGCTACACCAATACGCTCTGCATTCTCTTCTGTGACTTCCAAACCAGAATCTTCAAATGCTTGCACACTTGCAGCGATACCATATTGGATAAATAAATCCATTTTCTTGGCATCTTTCTTAGAGATGTAATCTTCACAGTTGAAATCATTCACCATCCCAGCAAATTGGGTTGCGAAACCAGTGGTATCGAAATGTTGGATGGTTTGAATTCCGCTTTGGCCTGCCAGCAAGGCTTTCCAAGAAGATTCAACGGTGTTACCTACAGGTGATAACATCCCCATGCCAGTGACAACAACACGACGCTTAGACACGATGATATTCTCCGGAGAAAAGGTGTAATTTGAAATTTTCGGGGTCTTAGAAAAAACTCAGGCGGTCATAGTGACCGCCTGGAAGGATCTTGTTCTGATTACTCAGACGCGCCTACAACGTAGTCAATCGCTGCTTGGACGGTAGTGATCTTCTCTGCTTCTTCGTCTGGGATCTCTGTATCGAATTCTTCTTCCAGAGCCATTACCAACTCAACAGTGTCAAGTGAATCTGCACCCAGATCGTCAACGAAAGATGCTTCGTTTTTAACTTCAGCTTCGTCTACGCCTAGTTGCTCAACGATGATTTTTTTAACGCGTTCTTCGATGTTGCTCATATTAATACTATTCCTTACAAGATTCGCAGATGCGATATGTGCAGTAGTTTATTCAATAATGTGGAAGTTGCAACACCCTATATGCTGGTCAAACCACGATATGCTCGATAAACAGCCGGAGTTTGACCTGTATCATTTCGTGTTGCAACTTTAATGTTTAAATCATGTACATGCCGCCGTTAACATGAAGTGTCTCACCTGTGATATATGCTGCATCACCTGACGCTAAGAAAGCGACGGTCGCAGCAATTTCACGTGGATCACCCAATCGTCCAGCAGGTACTTGAGAAAGTGTTGCTGCACGCTGATCATCGTTCAGCGCTTTTGTCATATCGGTTTCGATGAAACCTGGAGCAACAGTATTTACGGTAATTCCGCGTGATGCAACTTCTCGTGCCAGAGATTTGGTGAAGCCCACAACTCCAGCTTTTGCTGCTGCGTAATTCGCCTGTCCTGCATTGCCCATTGTGCCAACAACAGAGCCCACGTTGATAATACGGCCATGACGTTTTTTCATCATTGCACGCATTACTGCTTTCGACATGCGGAAGATAGACGTTAAGTTGGTGTCCATGATGTCCTGCCACTCGTCATCTTTCATTCGCATCAGAAGGTTATCACGCGTAATACCTGCGTTATTTACCAGGATATCAATGTCGCCAAACTCTTCTTTAATCGATTTCAGTACAGCATCAACAGACTCTGCTGATGTCACGTTCAGTGCGAAACCTTTGCCATTTTCACCCAGATAATCACTGATTGCTGCGGCACCGCTCTCAGAAGTGGCAGTGCCTACTACTGTCGCACCTCGTTCAACAAGAAGTTCTGCGATAGCACGGCCAATACCGCGGCTTGCGCCGGTTACAAGAGCAATTTTTCCGTTCAGGTTCATGAGTTTTCGTTCCTTTATAACAGCTGCCAGCTTTTATTGCTGTCCGCAATTCCCAGAAATTATTTCGCCGCTTCCAGCGATGCTGAATCGTTTACTGCCGCTGCACTCAAGTTGCGGTCAATACGTTTTGCTAGGCCTGTCAATACTTTACCTGGGCCCATTTCCAATAGCAGCTCAACACCTTCGCTTGCCATCTTCTCTACACTTTCTGTCCAACGAACAGGACCATAAAGCTGGCGAACCAATGCGCTCTTAATTGCAGCAGAATCAGTCTCAGTTGCCACATCCGCGTTATTAATCACAGGAATAGATGGCGCAGAAAACACGATATTCTCAAGTGCAATTGCCAATTTATCTGCTGCTGGTTTCATCAATGCGCAGTGAGAAGGCACAGAAACAGGTAAAGGAAGAGCACGTTTTGCACCCGCTTCTTTACACAATACGTTTGCACGCTCTACTGCTTCTTTATTACCCGCAATCACAACTTGGCCTGGTGAATTGAAGTTAACTGGAGAAACGACTTCTCCCTGAGCAGCTTCTTCACACGCTTTTGCAATCGCATCATTATCAAGGCCAATAATGGCTGACATCGCGCCGACACCAGCAGGCACAGCTTCTTGCATTAATTGACCACGAAGCTCAACCAATTTGACTGCTTCTTTGAAATCGATAACGCCCGCACATACAAGCGCCGAATACTCACCCAAGCTATGACCAGCCATAACTGATGGCTGAGCACCACCTTGTTCTTGCCAAACACGCCAGATAGCAACAGACGCACTCAATAGTGCAGGTTGCGTACGATGTGTTTGATTAAGGTCAGTGTCTGGACCATTTTGAACAAGTGCCCAAAGATCGTAACCCAACACGTCAGATGCTTCTGAAAACGTTTGTTTTACTACATCAAATTGTTCACCCAGTTCTGCCAACATGCCCACAGTTTGTGAACCTTGACCTGGGAAAACCACAGCAAAGTTAGACATAGATATATTCCTTTTTAAAACTTAATCAGAGCAGAGCCCCAGGCGAAACCACCACCAAAGGCCTCCAGCAAAATCGTTTGACCGCGTTGAATGCGTCCATCTCTCACTGCCTCATCGAGCGCAGTAGGGACAGAGGCGGCAGACGTATTGCCGTGTCTATCTAGGGTAATCACTACCTGATCCATCGACATCGCGAGTTTCTTAGCGGTAGCTTTAATAATGCGGAAGTTAGCTTGATGTGGAACTAACCAATCAATCTCTGACTTATCCATATGATTCGCATCAAGTGTTTCCGACACGATGTTAGCAAGTTGGGTAACAGCAACTTTAAACACATCATTGCCAGCCATTTCTAGCCATGCATCTTGCGCGACAGGACTATTGGCGCCAGCACGCTCAGGAAATTTAAGTTTCAGCAACTCGCCAAACTTACCGTCAGCGCGAAGGTGCGTTGAAATAATTCCAGGTTCTTCACTGGCACTCACCACTGCCGCACCCGCACCGTCACCAAACAGAATGATGGTCGAACGATCTTCTGGATCACATTTATGCGATAGACGATCTGCACCAATCACGAGTGCGTTACGCGCCATGCCAGATTTCACGTATTGATCTGCCACGCTGAGGGCATAAACAAACCCTGAACATGCCGCAGCAATATCAAACGCAGGGCAACCGCTAATCTCCAACATAGCTTGTACATCACAAGCCGCTGCAGGAAATGCGTTTTCGCCACTGGTGGTCGCAAAGATAATTAAGTCAATGTCTTGCTTGTCAATCTGTGCCATTTCAATGGCTCGACAAGCAGCGTGATAACCCATCGTCGCCACTGTTTCGTCTTCAGCAGCGATACGACGCTCTTTAATACCAGTGCGAGCCATGATCCACTCATCACTGGTATCAACCATTTTTTCGAGATCCGCATTTGAGCGGATTTGCGCAGGCAAATAACTGCCTGTGCCTAAAATCTTACTGAACATGAAGACTAATAATGCCTCTCGAGTAGTACGGCTTCCAAACGGTCACATATCTTTTTAGGGATTTGCCGTTCGACTTCGTGTACCGCTTCTCCGATAGCGTGTTGGAAAGCGGATGTATCAGCACGTCCGTGGCTTTTCACTACAATGCCGCGCAATCCTAACAGACTTGCACCATTGTACTGGTCGGGGTTCAGGTTATTTAGCGATTTAAATAGACTGCCAAATAGCCATTTAGCCACCAGTTTCTTAAACGGGTTCTCGAGTATATGCATTTTTAGACTTTCTAAAAATAATCTCGCGACACCTTCACTGGTTTTGAGGCTGACATTACCGACGAATCCATCGCAGACAATCACGTCGGCTTTTCCTGTATAGAGTTGGTCACCCTCTACATAGCCGATGTAATTAACCGCAGAACACTGTTGCAGCATTTCTGAACAGCGTTTAACCAAATCGTTCCCTTTAATTTCTTCCTCACCGATGTTCAGCAATGCCACTGATGGTTGGCGACCTAACTCTTCTTCAGCGAGTACGGCACCCATCACAGCAAACTGAAATAACGTATCAGCATCTACTGATACATTCGCGCCTAAATCGAGTAACCAACTTTTATGGTCTCCTAGCGTCGGAAGCTCAGAGATCAAAGCAGGCCTGTCGATACCAGGAAGCAGTTTTAGTAGCATTCGGGAGAGTGCCATCAAGGCACCAGTGTTACCAGCACTGACACAAGCATCAGCTTTGCCTTCGGCAACAAGTTCAAGGGCCACACGCATAGAAGAACCTTTGCTTGACCGAAGCGCTTGCGAAGGACGTGTGTCATTGGCGATAGAAGATTCCGCATGAACAATTGATATGCGGGAGGCGTTATTATGACCCAGCAATACGAGCTGGCGGGTGATCTCAGCATGATCACCGACGAGTACGACTTTTAACGAAGGGAAATGCAACAATGCCTGCACGGAGGCAGGCACTGTTATCTGGGGACCGAAGTCCCCACCCATCGCATCAAGTGCAATGGTTAGACCAGACAAGGCTCAACCTTACTTGTTGATTACCTTGCGGCCACGGTAGAAACCGTCAGCAGTCACGTTGTGACGCAGGTGAGTTTCACCAGAAGTTGCATCTACAGACAATGCACTAGTAGTTAGCGCATCGTGTGAACGACGCATACCACGCATTGAACGTGATTTCTTGCTCTTTTGTACGGCCATGGACCCTACTCCTCGTTACTTTGCTTTAAGTTTTTCAAAACGGCAAATGGATTCGGACGCTCATCAGCAAGCGGGATTTCCCCGAAGACCATGCCATCAGCGTTGACTTCGCAGTCAACCTCATCGTGCATGGCAACCTGTGGCAAAGCCACCATCAACTCATCTTCGATGATTTGAAGCAGGTTTATCTCACCATTTTCGTCGACTAATGCCGGCTCATAAGCTTCCGGTAAATTGCCAACCTGATCTTCATTGAAAACCGGGCTGTAAATAAATTCGATATCACAGTGATATGGGAAAGACTTCCAACAACGCTGACATTCAAGATTAACATCGACCTTAGCGTGACCGCTTACAATCTTTAAACCTTGAGCATCAATGTCGAACGAAAGCTTCACATCAGCATCACCGATTACACCTTCAGTTGCCTCAGAAAGACGCTCCATCTGCTTAACTGCGATGATGCCATCGTAGTCCAGCCTCTTTTGCGCACTTTTAAACGGATCAACCGTCAGTGGTAGCTTTACCTTCTGCATAGGGCGCGAATTCTAGCCTCCAAAGCATCCTGAGTCAAAGAAATTTATACCTTAACTTCCAGATCGTTGGCTCTAAAGCTACAACCTTTCAGATATAGGTTAATTTCTGAACAACAGGTACTTAGCGAAATTAAATACAGAATGGGCAGAAACACTCAAGCCCACTCGCCTACGCAAGTGTAAAACATTACACTAACCCCCGTATACGAATAATCTGACTATGGTGCATCGATAGATGAATAATCAAACAGTCGTACTGGCATCTGGGTCTAAATACCGCCAGATGTTGCTACAAAAACTCGATTTCCCTTTCAAATCTCATTCTCCTGACATTGACGAAACACCATTTGATGATGAATGCCCCACCGAATTGGTCAAACGACTATCACGGGAAAAAGCTCAAGCCTGTCGAAATGCACATCCTGATGCCTTGATCATAGGATCCGATCAAGTTTGTGTGATCAACGGAAGGATCCTCGGTAAGCCACACACACATGAACGTGCTATCGAGCAACTATCGCTAGCATCAGGTCAGCATGTCACCTTTTATACAGGGCTTACACTACTCAACGCTGCAACCAATAACGTTCAAACGGATGTTGAACCGTTTCATGTACACTTTCGCCAATTAACGCTTGCCGAAATTGAACGCTATATCACTCGCGAGCAGCCCTTAGATTGCGCAGGAAGCTTTAAATGTGAGAGTTTGGGGATTGCGCTGTTTGAAAAACTAGAAGGCAGAGATCCCAATACGTTGGTGGGCTTACCTTTAATACGACTGTGTGAAATGTTACGCGCAGAAGGAAAGGCTGTTCTATAAAAAGCAAAAGGGCGTTTGAACGCCCTTTTGTTATGTGTATTTTATTGTCTATATAAAGAAGATAACGATTCAGACAAGCGCATCTAAAGATGCAATCACGGCTACCGGTGCATAATCAGATAACACACCCTCATCGTGAACCCCCCAAGTGACGCCAATCGCATCAACACCTGCATTTTTAGCGAGCAGCATGTCATGTGACGTATCCCCCACCATTACCGCTTCATGTGGCGCAATGTTTAGCTCATCTAATATAGAAAGGATCATGAGAGGATCCGGCTTAGAGGCCGTTTGATCTGCGGTTCGAGTAGCAACAAAAAGGTGGTCAGTCTTCGTTTCTTGAATGGCACGATCAAGACCAGGGCGAGATTTTCCTGTCGCAACACTCAATAGATGCCCGCGCGCTTTCAAAGCCGTTAGTGCCTCCATCACACCATCATATAACTTATGAGGTGTGGTATTGAGTTCTCGAAACTGTTCGCCGTAGTGCTTTTTCCAAACATCACGCTTTTCAAGCGGCGCATCTGGATACAGATAGGTGTAGCCCTTATCCAAGCTAAGCCCAATCATTTGCTTAAGTTCGTCAAATGACAACTCTGGTAAGCCGCCCGTTAAACGGGCAGCCTCATCCAAGCTTGAAACAATACGTGCAATGGAGTCCATCACCGTACCGTCCCAATCAAATATCACTAACTTGTAGTTAGTTAACACGTGGCAGTTTCCTTAAACCTTCCAAGGTTCGCTCTAATTGTTTATCCAAAGGGGCTGAAATATCCATCACCTCTTCAGTACCTGGATGCGTGAATTTGATATTCGCGGCATGAAGGAACAAACGGTTCAACCCAAACTTCTTCGTGTAAGCATCAAAGCGCGGATCACCATAGCGGTCATCCCAAGCAAGTGGATGCCCCACGTATTGAGCGTGAACCCTAATTTGATGAGTGCGTCCTGTTATCGGGCTCGCTTGCACTAAGGTTGCCTGATCGAACTGTTCCAGAATCTTAAAGCGGGTTTCAGACGCTTTGCCATTCGGGTTAACACGAACGATGCTGTTCACTTCATTTTTCAGCAAAGGAGCCGTCACCTTGCGCATGCTTGGTTTCCACTTGCCCATGCCCAACGCAAAGTAATATTTTTGTACCGTCTTCTCGCGAAACTGCGCTTGAAGATGACGCAAAGCCGAGCGTTTTTTGGCGATCAGCAAGATACCAGACGTGTCTCGGTCAATTCGATGTACCAATTCAAGAAAGCGCGCATCAGGACGAAGCGCACGCATGGCCTCGATTGCACCGAAATGCAGCCCACTTCCACCGTGAACCGCAGTTCCTGATGGTTTATTCAGAACAAGCATGTGATCGTCTTCATAAATCACACATTTTTCTAGCTCTGCCACGCGATCCAGCTTGGTATTAGGTGCCGCAGCCTGCGCCACCTCTGGGATCTTGATCGGAGGAAGACGAATCACATCACCCGGCTGGAGCTTATATTCCGGTTTTATGCGTTTTTTGTTAACTCGCACCTCTCCCTTGCGAAGAACGCGATAAATCATACTTTTAGGGACGTTTTTAAGCCAATTTCGGAGAAAGTTATCGATCCGTTGGCCAGCAATGTCATCTGAAATGTCGAT
Organism: Enterovibrio makurazakiensis; assembly: GCF_050336585.1. Classification (NCBI taxonomy): domain Bacteria; kingdom Pseudomonadati; phylum Pseudomonadota; class Gammaproteobacteria; order Vibrionales; family Vibrionaceae; genus Enterovibrio; species Enterovibrio makurazakiensis. The sequence continues at coordinate 54,043 of NZ_JAKJSE010000023.1, read as the reverse complement.
GAATTGCACTTTTGGTTTATCTGTATTCATAGGGGTTCGATTCTACATTGCATCAAAGTAGTTTGCTGCAAAAAAGTGACCCTGTTATAGTTGCGCCGTAATGCAGGAAAGTTAGCAGCTTTTTTGCACGCCACGACTAAAAAGTCGACAAATAGAGTAAATTTTTACCGCTTTTTCCAAGACGAATGACTATTCACGGCACTATCTCAAAGTAGTAACAGATTCGCTGAGAGTTCAGTACGTCTTAATCATGCAGCAATTGGCGTAAGACATGAGGAATAAAGCACCCGTTAGTTTGTTGGCACGACGGGATAAATAACCAGTGTCAAAGAGACTATCGCCATTTGTGGCGAAGAGCCGACTGGATAAGGCGGAGTGATTTCTGATTTCCGCGTCAGTGGGTCGATGAGTAGTGCCCTAGAGCGTCCCTGATTTTCCAGCCGTGAGGTTGCATTAATGTCAGACTTGGGACCTGGCAGCATTGCGTTTTCTGTCTCGTATCCGACAACTAATAACAACAAATAATCGAGAAAAATTTGATATGAAAAGAATGTTGATCAACGCAACTCAAAAAGAAGAGTTGCGCGTCGCATTGGTTGACGGTCAGCGCTTATACGATCTAGATATCGAAAGCTCTGGTCATGAATCGAAGAAAGCAAACATCTATAAAGGTCGTATTACCCGCATTGAACCCAGTCTTGAAGCAGCATTTGTAGACTACGGTTCAGAGCGTCACGGCTTCCTTCCTCTTAAAGAAATTGCTCGCGAATATTTCCCAGACAACTACAGCTATCAAGGCCGTCCCAACATTAAAGAAGTGTTGAAAGAAGGCCAAGAAGTGATTGTCCAGGTTGATAAAGAAGAACGTGGTAACAAAGGCGCAGCCCTGACCACTTTCATTTCTCTTGCGGGTAGCTACTTGGTTCTTATGCCTAATAACCCTCGTGCTGGCGGTATTTCTCGTCGCATCGAAGGTGAAGAGCGCAGCCAACTTAAAGAAGCAATGTCTGGTCTAACTCTGCCACAAGGCATGGGTCTGATCGTTCGCACTGCTGGCGTAGGTAAATCTGCAGAAGAACTCGAGTGGGACTTGAAGTACCTGTTGAACAACTGGGAACGTATCCAGGGTGCAGCAGAAACGAAAGTTTCACCATTCCTGATCTACCAAGAAAGTGATGTTATCGCTCGCGCATTCCGCGATTACCTTCGCCGTGATATTGGTGAAGTGCTGATCGATAGCGAAAAAGTATATAACCAAGCTCGTGAGCGTATTCAGGCAACACGTCCTGATTTCCTGCAGCGTGTTAAATACTATGAAGGCGAAGTACCGCTTTTCAGCCACTACCAAATCGAGAGCCAGATTGAATCTGCGTTCCAACGTGAAGTTCGTTTGCCATCAGGCGGTTCAATTGTTATTGACCCAACGGAAGCACTAACCTCTATCGACATCAACTCTGCTCGTGCAACAAAGGGTTCAGATATCGAAGAAACCGCGCTGCAAACCAACCTTGAAGCAGCAGATGAGATTGCACGTCAATTGCGTCTACGTGACCTTGGTGGCCTCGTTGTTATCGACTTCATCGATATGACGCCAGTTCGTCACCAACGTGAAGTTGAAAACCGTCTTCGTGAAGCGGTTCGTATGGATCGTGCACGCGTCCAGATCGGTCGTATTTCTCGCTTTGGTCTGCTAGAAATGTCTCGCCAACGCTTGAGCCCATCTTTGGCTGAAGCAAGCCACCATATCTGTCCTCGTTGTACAGGTACGGGTGTTGTGCGTGATAACGAATCACTGTCGCTGTCTATCCTTCGTTTAATTGAAGAAGAAGCACTGAAAGAGAACACGTCGCAAGTCATGGCGATTGTTCCTGTTCCTGTTGCCTCTTACCTTCTGAATGAAAAGCGTCGTTCTGTTCAGCACGTAGAGAAGTACCATAACGTACGCGTTATCGTGGTTCCTAACGCCAACATGGAAACGCCGCACTTTGAAGTAGTACGTGTTCGTGGTGGTGATGAAAACACAACGCTGTCTTACGAGCTTCCACAGCAACTAGAAGCCATTCGTGAAGCAGAGAGCAAAGAAGATGCTCCCGCAGAACGTATCGTTAAGAAACGTGAAGAGCCTGCTCTTCAGAGCTTCACTGCACCAGCATCACCAATGCCTCCGCAACAAGCCAAGCCTGCTGCCAAACCAGCAGATGCGGCACCAGGGTTATTCTCACGCCTAGTTTCATTCGTCTCAGGCCTCTTTGCGGGCAAAACTGAAGAAGAAGTGAAACCGAAAGAGTCTGTGCGTGAAGATCGTAATCGTCGTGACCACAAGCGCTCACAAGATCGCACTCGTCGTGGTTCTCGCAATAATCAGCGTGACGAAAATGGTCGTAACAATGAGCGCGGCGAACGCAACGAGCGTAATGAACGCAACGACAACAGAAAACCACGTCGTAACAACCGTGATCGTCCTGAAAACACAGAGCGCAATGCCAACACAGAACGTCTAGAGAAGCCTGCGAAGAAACAAACACGCAAGCCTGTCGAGAAAGTAGAGAAGGCAGAACAGCGTCAGCCAGCGAAAGTGGCGAAACCTGTGAAAGAAGAAGCGGCACCGGTTGTTAAGCAAGAAAAAGTGGAAAAGACGGAGAAAGTGAAACAACGCCGTCAACGCCGCAAGCTTAACAAGAAAGTTCGTGTCTCAGATGCTGCGCAAGAAACCGAAGTTGTTTCTGCCAACCCGCTAGCTGAAATGGGCCAGGCTGTTGCCACCGAAGCGAAAGCAGAAGTACAAGTACAAGTACCAAAATTGGCAAAATCAGCAGAGGCATCGGACGATACTGAACAACGCGACGAGAAGCGTCGTAATCGCCGCTCACCTCGTCACCTGCGCGCTAGCGGTCAACGCCGTCGTCGTAGCAACCGTGAAGAGAACGAGAACACCTCAACTGAACACGCTCTTGACCAATTGGATATGATGGAAACTGTCGTTTCTGTTGTTGAAAAACGCAATCAAGTGGTATTGAAGTCAGGCGTTGCTTCTCCTGAAATGGCAATGGGTAAAGTATGGCCGTCTAAGACTGCTATCAAAGCTCCTGTTGTTGCTGAAGCGGTTGTTGAAACTGTTGTTGAAGCACCAAAAACTGAACACGTTGTGGCAGAAGACAAACCTTCACTCGGCGGTGTTGCTTTCCCTGAAATGGCAATGGGTAAAGTATTCCCTCGCCGTGCAGCACCAAGCGTGTTGGAAGAGAAAGCCAAGTCAGAAGGTACTGATACCCTGAACGAAGAGTTGCCTGTTGCTGTTAACGCACCAATTGAAGCGCAACCAGAAGTTGTCGCTCAAGACGTTGTCGTTGAAGAAGTCGCAGCGACAGAGGTTGTAGACACTGTCGTCGAAACAACTGAAGCGCCTGTTGAGGCATCTGCCCCAGAAGCCGATGTAAAAGGTGTGATGGAAGCAAGTGAAATTCCAGCTGTTCAACCCGCTAAGGCAGTTGAAACGCCAGTAATTCGCTACCGTCAAGTTGCTGCGCCAATGGCAAAAGCTCCTGCACCAGAAAGCACAGCATCAGCGATGGAAGTGGCAATAGCAGATTTCCGCAACGAGCACGTGCAAACTAAACAAGCAGGCAGTGATGTCGCGACAAGTCGCGCAACCGCACCTGCAACCAAACCTAGCTACTAAGCACAAGGTTTGAAGAGAAAGAGCCATGCATGTCATGGCTCTTTTTTTATTTCTACGATTTGGATTGCCGAACAAAGGTCGGTGTTTCGTTAGTGATTGCCTTGTATGTTCAGACTACACAGACAGGGTGTTTTACCAGCCATAAATCGCGTTATTCATACTGTGACAACAACAACGCCAACGTATTGTTCATTCAATGAAGTTATCGTCATGCATATTTACAAATTAGCTACTAACATTGAACAAAATCACACTTTTAGGTAGTATCCGCAAGCGCTTTTTGTCTGCGGCATGTGATGGCACAGATTCCCTTTTTGGCGACAGCCTTTTAACTAATATTTAAGAAGTAATCCGACACGATGTTTGAATTTCCTAAATTCCCCCAACACTCAATCAAGAACGACGTACTGTCGGGACTGACAGTTGCACTCGCCTTAGTGCCAGAAGCAGTCGCCTTTGCATTTGTCGCTGGTGTCGACCCTATGGTTGGTCTTTATGCCGCCTTTATTATGGGTCTACTCACTTCCATTCTTGGTGGTCGTCCTGGCATGATCTCCGGGGCTACAGGTGCAATGGCAGTGGTTATGGTCAGCCTAGTCGCTCAGCACGGTATCCAATACCTCTTTGCCGCAGTGATGCTTGCCGGTCTCATTCAGGTCTCTGCAGGTGTATTCAAGCTAGGTAAATTTATCCGCATGGTTCCGCACCCTGTGATGATTGGCTTTGTTAACGGTCTTGCTATCGTTATCTTCCTTGCACAGCTAGGGCAGTTCAGAGCACCAAACGAGTTTGGTGAGATGGTATGGTTACCGGGTATGGAAGGTTTGGTTTCGCTACTTTCTATTGTTGCAGTTATTGCTGCAGCTGTTTTTTCTTTCAAACAACACGACAACATCATGAGGACACTACCAGTCCCGATCGTTGTCTTTGCGATTTATTTACTAGTCAAATATTCACCAGGACTACTAGGTCAAACCGTGTCTTTCGACTCCATTGTGAATTTTTGGGGTAGTGAGATGGCGATAATGTCAGGGTTGGTGATAGCAACCATGGCAATTATTCACTTCCTGCCGAAACTGACCACGTCAGTCCCTTCATCGCTGGTTGCGATTGTTGGTGTAACAGTCGCTGTTGTGATGTTGGACTTGGATACACGTAACGTGGTCGACTTCCTCCGCGCAATGAGTGGTGATGAGAACGCAACGCTAGCGGGTACGCTACCAACGTTTTCATTCCCTTCGGTGCCGTTTAACCTAGAAACCATTTACATCATCCTGCCTTATGCGCTGATTCTTGCTGCTGTCGGTCTCATCGAGTCGCTACTAACACTGACCGTTATTGATGAGATGACTGGTACACGTGGTCGCGGTAACCGCGAATGTGTAGGTCAAGGTGTTGCAAACGTTACCTGTTCTGTGTTCGGTGCAATGGGTGGCTGTGCCATGATTGGTCAATCAATGATCAATGTAAACTCAGGTGGTCGTGGCCGCTTATCAGGTATTGTTGCTGCCATTGCCCTACTCTGCTTCATCTTGTTCACATCATCACTCATTGAGATGATCCCACTAGCAGCATTGGTTGGTGTGATGTTCATGGTCGTTATTGGTACGTTTGAGTGGGCAACCTTCAAGCTTGCACGCCGTGTTCCAAAACAAGATTTCTTCGTCATTGTCCTCGTGACTGTCGTAACGGTTATGACTGACTTGGCTATCGCTGTGATTGTGGGTGTGATTGTTTCTGCACTGATCTTTGCTTGGGAACACGCTAAGCATATCTACGCATCAAGCCACACCAACGAAGAAGGCTCTAAAGTCTATGAAGTGAATGGCCCACTGTTCTTTGGTTCAGTCGCCAACTTCCTTGAATTGTTTGACGCACAAAACGACCCAGATGACGTTATCGTTGATTTTGGTAAGTCGCGAGTCGCTGACCATTCAGCCATTGAAGCCATTGATACCTTGGCAGACCGCTACAACAAGGCAGGAAAAACACTGCACCTTCGCCATTTGTCACATGACTGTAGAGCGCTGCTAACGAAGGCAGGCAGCTTGGTTGAAATCAACCACATTGAAGATCCAAACTACAAAGTGGCAGACGACCTATTGGGATAACCCCCGCTGTCTGACACCCAATTTGGGTTCTCCGTAAAAAAAAGCGAGCCAATGGCTCGCTTTCTTGTTTTGGTCCGCGGCTACAACCCATTCTTTCATGGGGAAGTAAGCTCTGTTTTAGTTGGGAATAATCACGCTATCAATCACGTGAATAACGCCGTTTGATGCTTCGATATCTGTCGCGACCACATTGGCGTTATCGACTTTCACGCCGTTCGCGGTATCGATAGAGATCATACTTCCTTGCGCGGTCGTTGCCTCAGTCAGATCTACCACGTCTTTTGCCATCACTTTCCCTGGCACTACGTGATACGTAAGAATCGCGACAAGCTGATCTTTGTTTGCTGGTTGTAAAAGGCTTTCCACGGTCCCTGCTGGTAACTTTGCAAATGCTTCGTTCGTCGGGGCGAAGACGGTAAATGGCCCTTTCCCTTGAAGCGTTTCGACAAGGCCAGCCGCTTTAACTGCAGCGACTAGCGTACTGAAATCTGGATTTCCTGCGGCTATTTCAACGATGTTTTGTTTCGGTTTCTCGTGCATCTCCTCATGGTGTTTGGCTTGAGCGCTGCAGGCAGTTAGTGTGAACATGACGAGTAAAGAAATGATTGCTGATTTTAGAGAGGACACGAAGTTCGTAGAAATCATATGATTTCTCCTATTCCATATATTAAAGGTGAGAGCGTTTGCTCGATTTAGCTGATCAGCGAAAAGTCATTACGGAGTGATTTTTGAAATGGTTTACCTTACGCAATAAAGTTATTTCTCACAGCCGTAGCTTGCGGCTAAATAATGCTGAAAAGATTTCTCGTTGTGTGTAGTAAACGTATCCGCTAACGAATCAACTCGCAGGATGCGATCGATGCGAAAGCTTCGGTAGTCATTCCTCAGTTCGCACCACGCCACTAAGGTCCAAACCTTTCCCCAATAGACTTGCCCAAGCGGTTGTACCACCCTATCAGACACAATGCCTTCACCCGTTTCGTAATGAATTTGGATTTTCTTAAACTGCGCCGTTGCCTCCCGCAATAATTCATTGCGATCAGCACTTTCACTGCCGACATGAAATGCCGGCACTTCAATGGGGAACGTTTCAATTTGGGCGCGAATGTGCTCTGGTAAGATGGAATGTATTTTTCTCGATGCTGAATGAGAAGCTGCCGCCAATTGCCTGTCTGACCAAGCCTTCACCATTCTCATACCAAGTTCGACAGCCAACATTTCTTCTTCGGTGAACATCAATGGCGGGAGATGAGATCCCTTACCAAGCAAATACCCAACCCCTGCTTCACCCTCAATAGGGACACCTGATAACAGCAGAGATTGGACATCTCGGTAAATCGTGCGTTCGCTGACACCTAGCTCTTCTGACAGTGCTTTCGCTGTCACCGCGTAACGCTTTGAGCGCAACAGGGTCAACAGCTCAAACAAACGCTCCGATTTACTCATTCACTCTTCCTATCAATCAGATTTACATCGTAGAACTGCATACACTCATTTTGACGTAATCGTGCGCCATGACAAGCGACGTAGGGTCAATAAATGCCACCAGCTGTTGTGCAGCTTCAAACGACATAAACTGCTCTGAAGCGGCAACAGCGTTTTCCATGGATGCCCAATAAACAATATCCGTCCAAAGTTGCGAGTCAGCATTGTAGCTCAACGAGCGATACTGAAATCCTTCAAAATCACGAATGAACGACTCTGTCTTTTCTGCAGCCACAACAAATGCCTGAATGTCTGTGCCTTCTACCAATTTAAAGCGAACGGTTTCAACAACGTTTTCCATGGTACTCTCTCCTTTTGTTTGGGTTGAGAGAAGCTTACTGCCACCTACTGACAGAACATGTCAGGAGTGTTTGTCACACATCACATCACTTGTATAATCAAGACCTTCAAAGGATAACAAGACCCGACCCATGTCATTAAACCAAGAACTAGAAAGCCTTCTTGAGCCCGTTCGTGGCTTCTTACATTGCGATACCCCACAAGCTTGGGTCGATGAGGCTATAAAGCCAGAAAATGAAACCATCCTGCTTCGCGACCATGCAAACTGCGAGCTGAAAGCCAGCCAAACGGCGATGTGGTTAATCCGTAAATACGCCATTGATAGTGACAGCGGCTCGCTCTTACTCGCTTGGTCAAAGCCATATGAAGACTTTGTATACAAGCGTCAGCGAAATGGCCTGTTCAACGGCAAAAAAAATGGCCTAAGCGCCCCGCTAACCCCAAAAGCTGGCTTTGAACACGGGCAAGAACTGATCGACAAAATGGTTCGCTTGATTAAAGAAGAGTTTCACCACTTTGAACAAGTTATTGAGATCATGGATAAGCGCGACATGCCGTATTTATCTCTGCCCGCAGGCCGCTATGCCAAAGGGCTCATGTCATCTGTTCGTACGCATGAGCCTGCAACCTTGATTGATAAGTTGATTGTTGGTGCCTATATCGAAGCGCGTTCTTGTGAACGATTCGCTAAGGTGGCTCCGTATTTGGATGAGGAATTGCGAAAGTTTTATATCTCGTTACTACGCTCAGAAGCGCGCCATTACCAAGACTACCTTCAATTGGCAGCCAGCATAGCCGGTGAAGACATCAGTGATCGCATTCGTCATATTGGCGAAAGAGAGGCTGAACTCATTCAAGCACCCGATGACCTGTTTCGTTTTCATAGCGGCACACCAACCAAGGCTGCCTAGCTACATTCAAAGATCCAGCAGGAAAAATCAAAATCATCGGCGATCTCTCGGAATTTTGCGCAAACCGATACCTGTATCAAGGTTGTTGCTTGCGAAAACCCAGATGGTTGTGTAAACAGAAACATAGGTTTGACACATAACAAGGATTAACATGTTCAAGAAACTCAAAGCGTCGCTGGGCATTGGCGCTGCCACCGTAGACACACTTTTGCACAATGAGTCTGTCTATCAAGGAGAGACGCTCAAGGGCGTCGTTCTCATTAAAGGTGGAGACATTGAACAGCAGGTAGACGCTATCACGCTAAAGCTTTGCACAGAAGTAAAGGTAGAATCGGACTCTGGTGTTAGCTATCAAACATTCGTGCTTGGTTCACTACAAGCCAACGATCAGTTCGTTATCCAACCTGGGGAAGAAAAGGTTGTTCCTTTTGAATTGGTTCCTCACCAAGAAACGCCAATCACTGCAGTGAATGCGCGTTCAAATAAGTGCCATGTCTGGGTAGAGACCACTCTAGACATTGAATTTGCCATAGACCCAAGTGATCGAGATTATCTTGAAATTCGCCCACTTCCAGCCGTTCAACGTGCGCTGGATGTGTTGGAGCGTGAAGGTTTTAGCATGGTGAAAGCCGATGTAGAAAAAGGTCATCTGCGTGGCGATGGGTTTTCTTCGCAATCAGGTTGTTATCAGGAACTAGAATTCCAAAACAGTGGCCTGTTTAACCGTCGTGAAATCGAACTTTCATTCATCCTTGATGGTAGTCGAATCCACTGCTTGGCAGAAATTGACCGCGCCCTAGGCCGTGGCGACATGTTCCGTTCATTCACAATTTCACGTGATGCGTCACAAGGTGAAGTTGAGCAAGCATTGGCTGCAACGCTAAGAGCTTAAGCTCTACACCACAAACGACCAAATTGAAAAGCCTGCGTTGCAGGCTTTTTTCGTTAGCTTCGCCGTCAGGTAGGCAACTTAAATCTATTTATGAGTGCGCTTTCTCGCACCTCAGAAAGATGAAGTTGGGGTTGTTTTTTAAATGGTTATACGTAGATTCCGATATTGCTTTGGCGCTTTCTTCAACGTTTCCCTCAGAGATATGGGAAATAACTAATCCTGCCGAGGTTACCGCGCTGCAAATCTCAGTAAGAGAGCGTCGATAAAAATGAACCTTAACTGGCACACCAACCGTGTTCCATTCTTCTTCTATCTGTTCACGGCTGAAATAATTACCTGACGGAGAGCACTCAAAATCGGCAAACGGGTGATGGGTTGAAAACACCATATAGCCGCCTCGCTTTAATACGCGAAATACCGCTTCAAACACAGGCACTAAATCTTCCACGTAGTGCAACACCAGCGGACATACGATTACATCTGCGCTCTCATCCGACTCCAAAGGCAAGCCTAGCGAGATGTCTTGAGTATAGGCGCGCATTTGATCGCCGAACCTATCGTTAACCAGCGCAACCATCTCTTCCGATAAATCCGTGCAGACAAGGCTCTTTACAGATTGTTGTAAAAACCATTCTGCATAGGCACCGGGGCCGCAACCAATATCAATAACATCCTTACCCTTTACGCAGTCTAATAAGGCCAACGTTGATGGTCGTTCCAGCATCGCATTGTAAATATTGTTTTTTACCGCTTCTGCATACTTCGTTGCATGCTTTGTGTACATTTCAGACATCACGTTTACCGATTACTGTTTTACTCAAATGCACAGGGGCATTCCGCATGCATTGCTTCACCACTTACTGGATGTTCGAAGAACAAATCACTCGCATGAAGTTGAAGCCGATCTGCCAACTGTTCACTCTGCCCGTTTTTATATAAATCACAGCCAAGAATCGGATGCCCTATGCTTTGGCTGTGAATGCGCAACTGATGAGTGCGTCCGGTGACTGGTGTATACAGCACCAAAGTTCGGCGTGGGTTATCCAATCGCTTTATCACTTTATAATGGCTGGTTGCCGATTTGCCGGTTTCATAGCAAACCTTCACACACGGAAAAAGCAGTTTATCTTTGGCAATTGGCGCAGTCACTTCGCCCAGATCATCGGATACCCAGCCTTCTAACATGGCAACATAACGTTTTTGGATCGTTCTCGCCTGGAACTGCCTGTTAAGGTGCTGGCCAGACGCTGCATTTAAGCCAACAACCATGACACCTGATGTGCCGAAATCTAATCGATGCGGCAGAATGGCATGGGGAAAAGCAGGTGTATGCCCCTCTTGTCCATTCACTAAACGGTAATGCACTGAATCCCAGTTCAACGGATTTTTCCCTGAAAGACTGAACAAACCGCTCGGTTTATTGATCAGTAAGATATCCGCATCTTGATAAAGAATGTCGACGACACCCTCGCAGGCGGGTGCAATAAAGTTATCCACGATGGTATGCATTTGTGAGTCTTCTTGGGGCATTTACTCATTTCCGAGGGTGAGATAAGCACATCATAAACATGTTATTCGAAGCGGCGATAATAACTGTTCCATAAACGCATCGCATCCAATTCGATGTATTAATTAACCCGTTCACAAGTCACTGCTTTTCGTTGTTGTCTATTTCAACACACCAAGGATGATTTATGCGTTAAATTCACTAAAAACAAAGAAAATCCCAACATCCCTTTAATGTGTTTGTTATAAATAAGGGTATTCACGTAGTAAGGATCATAACGATGAGCGCAAAACAACGAGACATAACATTACGCTTTCTTGCAGAGCCGAGTGATGTAAATTTTGGCGGCAAAGTACACGGCGGGGCGGCGATGAAGTGGATCGACCTTGCAGCCTACGCGTGTGCCGCAGGTTGGAGCGGAAAGTACTGTATTACTGCCTACGCAGGTGGTATTCGCTTTGTTGCGCCAATCCATGTTGGTAATTTGGTCGAAGTGAGTGCAAAAGTTATTTATACCGGTAATTCCTCCATGCACATTGCCATTGATGTACAAGCGAGTGACCCGAAAGAACTAAAGAACCGCCTCACTACACACTGTATTGTCATCATGGTTGCTGTCGATGAAAACGGCAAAACAACACCCATTCCAAAATGGGTACCCGAAACCGATGAAGACAAAGAATTAGAGCAATCAGCGATTCGCTTGATGAACATGCGAAAACAGATTGGCGAAGAAATGGAAGCGCATGTGAAATTGTATAAATAACCCCAGCGCGATGCCAAAACTCAAAAGGCCGCGGATGCGGCCTTTATTCTTTGTCGTCGATTCAACTCAACACTCAAACAGCATCGCGCTATTTAAAAACAGAGAATGCCAGCTTGAGCACATCTCTCACCTTTTCTGGTGCATCTCCTCTCGCTCGCTGCGCCAACGCTGCGGTGAGTTGAGCATCGATATAAACAGCCGCAAGCTGATTCGACATCGTGCTTGGCATCTCGCCAACTTGTCTGGCTTGCTCCACGCGCTGTTCAATAAAACCTAGAAATTGCTGATGCGCTTGTTCAAGTGCTAATTGCGTGCTCTCACCTAGTAAATGCTTCACCTCATTCATTTTTACCATCATGCAACCAGCAGGCAATTCACATCGCTCTTCAACGGCAAACTCAGCAAGATCATCAAGCACGTCTTTGAAAACTGGTTTATGGCCTAACTCTTTTAGCATTGGCAAAAGCAATGTCTCCAAGTAGACCTTTAGCGCTGCTTTCATCAATCCATCTTCGTTATCAAACTCTCGATATAGACCCGGTTTAGAGACTTGCGCCAATTTACAGATTTCATTGATAGAAACGCCTTTTGCTCCCTGCCTCCAGTAAGCAGACATGGCTACATCAAGGATATGGTCGCGATTAAGGGTTTTTGGTCGTCCTCTTGACGCTTTCACAGTGGTTTGATTTTCCATTTGATACCGCTTGGTATTTTATTGTTGACACACTAACTCGAGACAATTAATGTACCACTTAGTATTTAATTAAACAATCAAACAAGGATGTATACCATGACGGAAGAAACGCGTGGGTTAGTCTTATTAACCGGTGTATCGGGTTTTATCGGGCTTCATTGTGCAAAAGAAATGCTGGAGCAGGGTTATAAAGTAAGAGGCTCTGTTCGAAGCAAAGAGAAAGAAGACGAAGTTCTGGCGACACTTAACGCCGCATCCGTTAATACTGCGCATTTGAGCTTTGTCCGTTTAGATCTGACCTCAGACAGTGGTTGGGCGCAAGCGGCAGAAGACTGTGATTTCATCATGCACGTCGCTTCTCCGTTCACGATTGCAAACCCCAAAACAGAAGATGAGATGATTGCTCCTGCGGTTCAGGGCTCTCTTCGGGCGTTAAAAGCAGGCAAAGACGCGGGCGTTAAGCGTGTGGTTTTAACGAGTTCTATCTTATCAATGATGGGGTCAATGAAAACAGGTACATTTGGGCCTGAAGATTGGACAGACACACAATCAAAAGCCATCAACACTTATACCAAAAGTAAAACTCTGGCTGAGCGTGCAGCTTGGGAGTTCATGGCAAGCCAATCTGATAAGAATGAAATGGAACTGGTGGTTGTTAACCCTGGCGCGGTATTTGGTCCGTCATTAGGCAAAAATATGACGGGTCAAACCATGACACTTTTCAAGCAAATGTTGCAAGGTAAAATCCCCCTAGTTCCGAACTTCGCCTTTCCAATGGTTGATGTTCGCGATGTCGCCAAACTTCACGTTGAAGCACTGACCAACACCGAGGCAAACGGAAAACGCATTATTGCTGCCACCGCAGAGCCGCACAGCTTTATCGAGATCGCTAAGATCCTCAAAAATGAAGGTTACAAAGGACCAAGCACCAGAAAAGCCCCTGATTTTCTATTGCGTCTTACATCCATTTTTGACCGTGAAGCGAAAGGAATGCTTGGAATGTTAGGGATGAATCTGCATTCAAATAACACTGAAACCCGAACTCTGTTCAACTGGACGCCTCGAACAATGAAAGAGTCTGTGCTAGACACAGCGAAGTCCATTAAAGCCACTGAAAGTTAACATGTTCAAACCAGCTTTAGCTTTAGCTTTAACTTCACTCGACGCTTAGCGTCACTGCTTTTTCTGGTTAGAAACAAAAAGGCCGCAGATGCGGCCTTTTTGCTCTACAACACACGGTCGTTGATACACAACCTGCGCATTAGCCCATGGTCGGCATCGTAAAGTGGCTTGCGTGGGTTTCCAAACGCACACTGGCAGGCCAGCGTGTGGTCACGGTTTTCATGCGGGTATAAAAGCGCACGCCATCGTTGCCGTGAACATTCAGTGGGCCAAAGATGGAACGTTTCCAACCGCCGAAGCTATGAAATGCCATAGGAACTGGAATGGGTACATTCACGCCAACCATACCCGCCAGCACATCTTCACTGAACTGACGTGCGGTTTCGCCGTCACGCGTAAAGATGGCGGAACCATTGCCATATTCATGTTGATTGATGAGTTCGAGCGCTGTTTGATAGTCCGGTACACGAACCACCGACAAAACAGGGCCGAAAATCTCTTCTTGGTAAATGCTCATGTCAGGGGTGACATCATCAAACAAGGTTGGCCCTACATAGAAACCATTGTCGTGACCCTCGACTTGGCATTCTCGTCCATCAACCACCAATGTTGCACCTTGCGCTTCGCCGGCATTGATATAACCAATAATTTTCTCTTTGTGCTGCGCGGAAATCACAGGACCCATGTCGTTTTCGGGTCCTTCTACAATGCCCGGGCCAACACGCATTTTGGCTATGCTTTCTGACAGAGACGCAATCAAAGTATCCGCGGTATCATCTCCCACTGCGACAACAACCGACAATGCCATGCAACGCTCCCCTGCTGCTCCGAACCCCGCTCCCATAATCGCACCACTTGCCATATCCATGTCAGCATCTGGCATCAAAATGCAGTGATTTTTCGCACCGCCAAGGGCCTGACAACGCTTTCCATGAGCCGAAGCAGTGGAATAAATGTATTCAGCAATAGGTGTGGAACCGACGAAACTCACGGCCTGAACGCGTGGATCTGTAAGCAATACATCCACCGCTTCTTTGTCACCATTCACCACATTGAACACGCCGTCGGGCAATCCCGCTTCTTTGAGCAATTCAGCCAAAACCAAGCCCAATGACGGGTCTTTCTCTGACGGCTTAAGTATGAAAGTGTTACCGGTAGCAAGGGCAATGGGAAACATCCACATGGGTACCATAGCGGGGAAGTTGAACGGTGTAATCCCTGCACAAACACCCAATGGCTGCATAAGCGAATGACTATCTACCCCGGAACCAACATTGGCTGAACTTTCACCTTTTTGCAGGTGAGGAATGCCGCACGCAAACTCCACCACTTCTAGGCCGCGAGTTAACTCACCCACGGCGTCTGAGTATACTTTGCCGTGCTCGTTACTAATCAAACGCGCAAGCTTATCTTGATTCGCTTCCAGCAAAGCTTTGAACTTGAACATGACGCGAGCTCGGCGCAAAGCAGGCGTTTTCGCCCACTTAGGAAATGCCGCTTGAGCGGCAGCAATGGCTTGCTCCACTTCTTGCGCTTTACTCAAAACAACTTGGCGAGTTTGCTCTCCCGTTGCAGGGTTAAAGATCGCGCCAAAACGGTCTGTGGCGCTATCGACTATCTCGCCATTAATAAAATTATGAACGGTTTCCATGTCTTGGGTCTCCATGCTTAAATTCTGGGTACGTAGATCCTGATTACTTAAAATCTGGCCGCATTACATCTGAATTCATGAGTCAAAATAGGCCAGCCCTGCGTCGCGCGCAAATGCCGACCAATTACTATAACCGAGTGTGGCATACGTCAGCAGAGCAGCGATAAAATAGTCTTTCCCTGCCTCAATTGCCTCAATAGCCATAGATTCCTTCCTAGCGTTGACGCCATGTTTCGATAAGCTCAAGGTAGTTCGCTTTAACCGCATCAACAAAGTGCTCGTTATCCAGTTCACCCCTCATCCACTGACGGCTTGGTTCTCCAAATATGGTTCTTCCTACCGCAAACCCTTTCACCGTTTTCGCTTTAGCAGACGCTGAGAAACCAGCTTTAAGCTCGTCGGCTGGCGCATCAAGACCTAACAACACCACCCCACGACAATGCGTGTCACGATCAAGGATTAAGGCATCAACTTCTTGCCAACCATTTGCCGTGAGCGGAGGTAGCTTCCACCAATCAGGTTTGATCCCAAGGTTATAAAGTCGCTTCATAACGCGAAGATAAAGTTCATCCTCCACATCAGCACTTACGGCCTCCCCGTCACGGGGCAATATGACTTCCACCAACAGTTCATTACCGGTGGCACAACATGCTTGGTAAACCTCAAGCAAGGTTTGCTCTTGCTCCAATTGCAGTTCACGTTGGTCGTCCGGGTGATAGAACATCAAACACTTCACAACTTGCTCTCTTGGCCAATTGGCGAGCTGAGTGCCAATGTTGCCATGCTCTAAGCGAAGAGGACGAGAACCCGGCAGTTCAATCGGTCTCCCCACCCAATAACGCTCTCCCACCGAATCGCCAAATCCCGTTGCTGCGTTGAGAACTTCCGTTCCAAAAGTAGAGTCACACAATATGCCGGCTTTTCCTTGCAAGCCCGCACTCTCAGCGACTTCTTGCGCCGCGCGCCAAATAAGCTTTTTCAGATAGGGAATGTGGTCGATATCAATGCCTGCTTGTTGCGCCATTTCAACAAATTGAGAACGATGATCAAAGGCTAACACACACAGTTCTGGCCACTCTTTTTCGCGGGTTGTCACGCGATGTAAGTGATTGAGGCTATGGTCTCTGTCTGGACGTGGAATCTCATGTTCATGAAGAAGATAATAATCGAGTTCTTCTTTGGTTGGCATGGCAGGCGAACAACCGTGACGAGACACAACCAAAGCACCACAGGCATTGGCATAACGGCAACATTGTTCCCAAGGCTCGTCATTCAAATAGCCACGAAGTAAACCAGACATAAATGCATCACCCGCGCCGAGCACATTCAGTACTTCCACGCGTACGCCTTTTACTGTAATCCCATCATCAAGATGGTTACCGATATCATCAGTAAAAACGCTGCATCCAAGAGGACCACGCTTGCACACTAAAGTCGCGTCGGTAAGGCCACGCACGACTTTCAGTGCTTCAATGGAATCTTCAGATCCACCAGCAATGTGAAACTCTTCTTCGGTGCCCACAATCAAGTCGAACAAACCAAGCACTTCTTGAAGCTGGTTGGTGACATCTTCAGAGGCGATAAAGCGTGTTTCACCGTCACCCAACGACGTCAGCCCCCATAACACGGGGCGGAAATCCACATCCAGCGCCGTACGCACTCCATGCTTTCGCGCATAATTGAGCGCTGTAATAACCGCTTCTCGCGAGCTTGGGTTAGATAAATGGGTACCCGTGATTGCCAGACACTTCGCCGAGGCGATGTAATCTTCGCTAATGTCATCCGGCGTAATGGCTTTGTCTGCGCAATTGTCACGATAGAAAATCAGCGGAAAAGTGTCTTCGTCTTTAATGCCGAGCAAAACCAACGCTGTCAGGCGCTCTTTGTCTGTGATGATGTGGCTCGTATCAACACCCACACGCTCAAGTTCTTCACACACAAAACGCCCCATGTGTTCATCACCCACACGAGCCAACATGCCAGATTTAAGCCCTTGTCGTGCCGTTCCATGTGCGACATTACCCGATGAACCACCTAGATATTTCGCAAATGTACGCATGTCTTCCAACCTTGCACCCACCTGCTCGCCATAAAGATCGACGGCGACCCGCCCTAGGCAAATAACATCCAATGTCCTTTCCTGCGTTGTCATGTCTCGCTCCTATCCGATCGTGTGCTTTATCTCCACAAACACAAAATGAAACATTCATTTCATTTAATGGTAATTGCGAAACGTATTCAGCGCAACCCATGAAACAAACATTTCATTAAAGCCCGTCCACATTTTTCATTCATTTCAAACTAGACGACTGGTCTAATCTCTTGTAAGGTTGCGCTCATGAATACAGAATCACACTCTACTCGTCAGCACATCCTTGATGTGGGCTACCAGTTAATTGCAGAAAAGGGCTTCTCTAATGTTGGCCTGTCGCAACTGCTTGCTCAAGCTGGTGTGCCAAAAGGCTCCTTCTATCACTACTTCAAATCTAAAGAAAAATTTGGAGAAGCGCTGATTGAAGACTATTTCGCTGGCTATCGTTCTCGGCTTGACGTTTTATTCAGTGACCCGTCCCTGAATGGATTCGACAAGATGATGACCTATTGGGGCAAATGGATAGAAGCCAGTAACAACCAAAGCGCCAACCAACCGTGCTCGAACCAACGCTGCTTAGTGATAAAACTCAGCGCCGAAGTCTCCGATCTTTCTGATGCTATGCGCGTATCACTACTCAATGGTGCTAATACCGTTATTGATATGCTGGCAAATTGCATTCAGCAAGGTGTAGACGATGGCTCAATTTCTGTGGCCAACAGTCAAAAGGCTGCAGAACAGCTCTATCACATGTGGATTGGCGCAGGCCTGATGAGCAAATTGAATCAAAACACTGAATGCTTATCGCAAGCATTGAATACCACTGCGCGTTTACTGAAAGGTGACGTTGCTTTTTAATCTGTCACGTGACAATGCATTACCGATTAACTCGGGAATAAACCTATCTGTGATTGGAAATACCGCCATAATTTGTTGGCGGATTTTTTTACCCAAACACTAGACGACTGGTCTAATTTAAGGAAATAACAATGTCTTCAACCATGGAAAACACGAAAATCGTTCTTGCCTCTCGCCCTGTCGGCGCACCTGTTACCGATAACTTCCGTTTGGAGACGTCAGCGGTTCCAGCCTTAAATGCAGGTCAAGTGCTGCTTCGCACCATTTACCTCTCGCTTGACCCTTACATGCGCGGTCGCATGAGCGATGCCAAGTCCTACGCAGATCCAGTCGAGATTGATGATGTCATGGTGGGTGCAACTGTTTGTCAGGTAGAAAATTCTCAACACACTGACTTTGAAAAAGGTGAATGGGTATTGGCATACACTGGCTGGCAAGGTTACGCCGTGTCTGACGGTGAAGGCCTACTCAAGTTGGGTAAGAATCCTTCACACCCGTCTTTTGCGCTCGGCATCATGGGTATGCCCGGCTTTACCGCATACATGGGCTTGCTAGACATTGGTCAACCTAAGGAAGGTGACACGATCGTGGTTGCCGCGGCTACTGGCCCAGTCGGCGCAACAGTTGGTCAAATTGGCAAGCTGAAAGGCTGCCGTGTTATCGGTATTGCAGGTGGTGAAGAGAAATGTCGTTATGCTGTCGAAACATTAGGGTTTGATGTTTGTATCGACCACAAAGCCGACGATTTCGCGCAACAGCTGGCTGTGGCATGCGACAAGGGCATCGACGTATATTATGAAAACGTTGGCGGCAAAGTATTTGACGCTGTCATTCCATTGCTTAACACCGGAGCACGTATTCCTGTGTGTGGCATGATTTCCCAATACAATGCGACAGCGCTTCCAGAAGGCCCAGACCGCATGGGAATGCTGATGGCAACCCTCCTGATTAAGCGTATCAAGATGCAAGGCTTTATCATTTTTGATGACTACGGACACCGCTATAACGAGTTTGCCGCAGACATGACCAAATGGTTAACCGAAGGGAAAATGCAATATAAAGAACAGGTTGTTGACGGTCTTGCTAGCGCGCCAGAAGCGTTTATGGGCCTGCTTGAAGGTAAAAACTTCGGCAAATTAGTGATTAAAGTCGCCGACCCTGTTTCTTTCTAATTTGTAAGAACTCACATAAAAAGCTTGTTGGTGTTTTCACTGGCAAGCTTTTCATTTCACGGTTAACAAATCAGCGTGTTATGGTTAATGAAATAATCTGTTTAGTATGGATGCACAAACAGGAGCCATCACAATGAAACCTCATCACCTCCTCTTACTTCTTTTTTCCCATGGTTTGGCCATTGGCGTTGGTTTTGCAGCGGGTATTTACGCACTTCCCATCTTAATTGCGCCCTCAGGACCAAGCACAGAAGAAGTCTCAACGTCAGCCGAGAGTGCTAGTTTTTACGGTGAATTTCGTAAGGATCTCATCTCTAGCGACACCTTTCACTGGGGTGAAGGTGCGGTGGCAATTGGGTCAACAACCATTTCATTTCAAGGCGAATTGGCACCAGGACCAGACTACAAACTCTATTTGTCGCCAGAATTCGTTGAAACCGAGGTGGATTTTGAGCGTCTCAAGTCCAAAATGGCCAAAGTGGGCGATGTTAAAACCTTCGATAACTTTTTAGTGAAAGTTCCCGCTCACATTGACCCAACGCGTTACAACACGGTGATTGTTTGGTGTGAATCCTTTGGGGAGTTCATCACGGCAGCACGCTACCAATAATTGCCTATTTGCCGAGAATATTACCTATTTGCGAAGAGTATTGCCTATTTGCGGAGAGCTTTGCCCCAGTGGTTATCCGCTCTCGCTACCATAGATCCAGCCATTTGTACTATTCCTAGCACAGCTTTTTCCTTTCATAGTGATAGTCAATAATGGCTATCACTATGATCCTTTCTTGAGCCAACCCAACAAATCTCTCCCTATATTTACCGCAACGCTGACAGCTATTCACTATAAAGAGTCGTTGCACATCAAGAACATCTGCGTTAGTTTGGTTATTCATCCAATAGGAACGTTATTAATCATGTTCACTTTTACGCAATCACTCTGGCTCCTG
The DNA here is from genome assembly GCF_050336585.1 of Enterovibrio makurazakiensis. Lineage (NCBI taxonomy): Bacteria > Pseudomonadati > Pseudomonadota > Gammaproteobacteria > Vibrionales > Vibrionaceae > Enterovibrio > Enterovibrio makurazakiensis. The sequence continues at coordinate 33,856 of NZ_JAKJSE010000023.1, read as the reverse complement.
CTTCTTATGCCCTTCAGTCGGTAGAGTGATTCGTTCCCGGCTGTGAGCAACGCAGCCGGAACTCGTTCTCACAGCCTTGATTTTTCAATACAACATCAAGGAAGTTTCAATGAACGACGCGGCAGTCAGTACACCCTCCACTTCAGATTATCGTCAAGGCATCATTTATGCGTTGATCGGCACAGTGCTATTTTCCATCAAACCTGTGCTCATCAAACTCGCTTACACCGCTGGCGGTGACGCGACTGCGATCATGAGTCTCCGTGCTGTCTCATCACTTCCTCTCTACTTGGTTATGTTGCTCTGGCTTTGCCGCCTCCCCGAACAAAGAAGCAAGCTGCGTCAATTTGGTTTGCAGGCTGCGCTGGTTGGTGTTCTTGGCTACTACTTTGCCTCGCTGCTCGACATTTTGGCGCTGGAATTTATTTCAGCTCAGCTTGAACGCTTGTTGATCTTTCTCTTCCCTTCGTTCGTGGTCGCAATCAGTTGGTTTTTCCTCAAAGAAAAGCCCGTTAAAGGCACATTGCTATCCATCTTGCTCGGATACATCGGCGTTGCATTGATTGTCGCCCACGATTTGCAGTCATTCGGCTCTCAAGTCTGGGTCGGTAGCCTAATGGCAATCATTTCCGCATTGGTCTTCGCCATCTATTTGGTTCTCAGTAAAAAAGTCATTGGACAGATTGGACCGCAACTCTTTACCAGTGTGGGAATGGGCAGTGCTGGTGTGGTGATCATGATGCAACACCAACTTAAAGGGGCTGATTTTTCATCTATGCCAAGCGAGTTGGTTTTGATGGGTATTACTATCGGTATTTTCTGTACCGTGTTGCCCTCTTACTTTGTTGCCGCTGCCATGGCGAGACTGACACCGTCAGTGCTCAGCTTAACCAGCAACATTGGCCCCGCCATCACAGCGCTGTTTGCCATCACTTTGCTCGACGAAACGTTTACGATTTTGCACGGTATTGGGATGTGTTTGGTGGTGTATGCAGTGGTTAGGATGAGTAAGAAAAAATAACGTCTAAGGGGACATAGAACTAAACAGTGGGCTGAAAGCCCACTGTTTTTATGCGTTGGTGGTGAGACTTCTAGAGATTACTTGCCAACATCCACGCCATAACGAAAACACGATGTCATGTGGTCATTGACCATGCCCGTGGCTTGCATGTACGCGTAGCAAATTGTACTTCCGGCAAATTTGAAGCCGCGTTTCTTCATTGCCTTGCTCATTGCATCTGACTCTGGCGTTGTTGCAGGTACATCCGCCATGGTTTCCCAATGGTTCACAATGGGCTTTCCGCTGACAAACTGCCAAACATAGGCATCAAAACTGCCGAATTCTTTTTGTACATCGAGTACCAGCTTGGCATTGGTGACAGTGCCGTTCACTTTCAGTTTGTTTCTCACTATCGCGGGATTTAAAAGTAATTCAGCAATTTTGCTTTCGTCATAAGCGGCCACGGTTTCAATATCAAAGTTATCAAAAGCTTCTCGATATCCTTCTCGCTTTTTCAGGATCGTTGTCCAGCTCAGGCCAGCTTGAGCGCCTTCCAAGATCAGCATTTCGAACAACTCACGATCGTCATGCACAGGCACACCCCATTCTTCATCGTGGTAAACCTGATCGAGCGAACTGGTATTAGCCCAACTACAACGTTCCATATTTCATCCTTAATTAGCGTAAGCCATGATGACCAATATTGGCCCAATCAACCTGAGGTCTCAGGTTCCAAGTCAATAACACTGTATATATAACCATGCTCATATTTTGACCACAACTAAAAAAGGGCGCAATGCTGAGATTACGCCCTCTTTCAATATCATTACGTTAAATGTGTGAACTACACATTAACCGTCTGATGCGTTTCCAAAGACTCCAGTGCAGCCTCTGCCAATGTGAGAGCCAGCTCTCCATCGACACCCGTACATTCTGGCTCTGTCTTCCCTTCCAGCACGTCAACAAAATGCTGCCACTCCGCAATGTAAGCCTCTTTATAACGCTCTAAAAAGAAATACTGAGGTTTCGCACTGCTGCAATCATCTTCTCCCCAATGCTCGACCAAGTGTTCACGAACATTGCCTGCTTTCAGCATGCCCTTGCTTCCATGAAGCTCGATACGCTGATCGTAACCATAACCGGAACGTCGGCTATTGATAATGTTAGCCATAGCCCCTGATGGGAAATGAAGCACGATAACCGCACTGTCGATATCACCTTCTTCTGCAATGGCAGGGTCAACAAGGCATGAACCATGCGCCGAAACGGATACAGGGTCTTCTCCCATGATGTAGCGCGCCATGTCTAAATCATGAATCGACATATCGCGGAAGATCCCCCCAGAGACTCGGACGTATTCTGGAGGTGGTGGTGACGGGTCACGAGACGTTATCACCAAGGTTTCAGCCTTACCAATCGCGCCACTCTCAAACAAATCTTTCAAGGTACGAAATTGCGGGTCGTAACGACGGTTAAAACCTAGCAGGAACTTGGCGTTTGATTCGCTGACAACCGATAAACATTCATTCACTCGCGCCAAGCTCAAATCAATGGGCTTTTCGCAAAAGATCGCTTTGCCAGCTTGTGCTGCTAGTTCAATCAAATTTGAATGGGTGTCCGTCGCTGAACAAATACAAACCGCGTGAATATCAGGATCAGCCAATGCTTCTTCTGTAGTCATCACGTCTGCATGGTATTTTTCTGCTAATTGAGCCGCCCCTTCCGTGAAGGGGTCAATTACTGCACGAATTTGCGTCAGGGGATGCGCATCAATATTAACAGCATGCACCTTACCAATACGCCCACAACCAAATAACGCGATATTAAACATAGCCACTCCTTTTGCTTTTGCTGAACGTCAATCGAGACGACAGTCGCTCTCTTACGTCCACATATACTTACGCTATCAACAACATATAACGATCAATTCGCATGTTTCTCGGCGTACTCTGATGAATTAATCCAAGCATGATCTGCTTCCCAGCTAAACAACCATTTGCGCACAGGGCCTGCCATCACATTCAGGTAGTAGCTGTTATAACCAGCCATGGTCGCAACAGGGTGATAACCTCGCGGCACTTTCACCACATCGCCATCGTAAACCGCCATGCATTCGTCCAGATCACGCTCGTCCGTATAGACTCGTTGTATACAGAAGCCTTGAGAGGGATTGAGTCTGTGATAATAGGTTTCTTCTAACTGCGTTTCTTCAGGCGGTGCATTACGATCATGTTTGTGGCTCGGATACGAACTGGTGCAACCTTCGTCAGTGTAGACTTCAACCACCAGCAAGCTGTCAGCCTCTTTGTTGTCTGGCAGAATATTGTGTACATAGCGCTGATTATTTCCTACGCCTCTCGCTTCTGCGTCAACATGCTCAGGTGCAATCAATCGAGAAGGAAACGTGCCTTTTCCTGGAGCGCGGCACACTGCGAGTTCAAGATCAGTCGTTGCTGTCAGTGACGCAGAATCGCCGGCGGTAACGTAAAGAGAAAACGGTTTCTTCCGTTCGAAAGGCCCTGCTCTATCACCAATTTCCCCTAAGGCTTGTTCCACCAAGATAGCGTTAGCTTTGCCACCCACTAAAACGATACAGAGCTCTTCGTCTGATTTTGCGCTGAATGCGAGCGTTTGACCTTGGGGTACTTGAAAGGCATCAAAGCCGACATACTTCCAGCCCGCTGACTCCGGCGTAATGTGTTGATACCGCCCATCCTGATTAGGGGCTTGCCGCTTCGAAAGCAGTTCTGACATAACATCTCCTTGTCATCGTAACTATTCCAACATGGATACTATTTCATGTGTCTGCCAATAATAGAACATTTTTTTCAAATCTCAACAAAATGAAATTTATGTTTCATTTAGTTAGATAATTGAAATAGACTAAATAGCATTCGTTGATGCAAGGAGCAGGGAAATGCAAAGTAATGACCGATCGCTGACGACTTCATTTTTTGGGACATCGGATGTATCACTTAACGCCTTTAAAACCAGTTGTGAACAAACAACCCAAGCTGATAGATACCCACTCGCAGCGGGTATTCAATCAAATGTGGTGATCTATAACGGGGATGACATTCGACGCGATCTCGCTGACGTTCGTGCTTTTCAAAGCGAAATGGCCGATGTTCTGCTTAATGGTCCCGGTGTGTTTGCTGTGAAAAAATTCTTTGCCGATAACACCATCATTGACGAAATGAGTCGGGTCTTTGAAAGCATTCTGGCTGCCGAACACGGATTTGGTGCTGGCGACCATTTTGGTAAGACAGGCCCACAGGCCAACGGCAGGATTTGGAACGTATTTCAGAAAAGCGCCGAAGCCGCGCCACCAACTTTTGTTCATTACTACAAGAATCCATTGCTGAGTATTGTGTCCGAAGCATGGCTTGGCCCTCACTATCAAGTCACGGCGCAAGTGAACATTGTTAGACCAGGTGGAGACGCGCAGGTTTCGCATCGTGACTATCACCTAGGGTTTCAGCAACCCAAAGAAACGGCACGATATCCTTTGCACATTCAGAAAATGTCTGCAATGTTGACACTTCAAGGCGCTGTTGCACACACCGATATGCCTCTAGAGAGTGGCCCCACGAAGCTGCTTCCGTTCTCGCAGCACTACCCGCTTGGGTACATCGCTTATCACGACAAAACCTTCCAAGAGTACTTTGAGGCCCATTACGTTCAAGTAGCACTGGAAAAGGGCGATGCGGTGTTTTTCAATCCCGCACTTTTCCATGCAGCGGGCGCGAACAAGACCCAAGATTTCCACCGTTCGGCGAATTTACTTCAAGTTTCCTCGACGTTTGCCAAACCAATGGAAACCGTTCACCTCGCTCACATTAGTCAAATTATCTACCCCTCATTATCTGAGGGCTGGAAACAGAACGCGTTTAGCCATGATGAAAAGAATGCAATCATCACTGCCGCTACCGATGGTTATTCGTTCCCCACTAACTTAGACACCGACCCGCCGATTGGTGGCTTAGCGCCTGAATCAATGGCGTCGCTATTAACACGCGCATTGGACAATGAATGGACCCTCGATCAATACCAAGAGGCATTAACCCAACTTCAAAGCAAACAGCAGGCATAAAAACGCTTGTGTGGTGGAAATATCGGCGTATTCTGTGCGCGAATTTCCATCACAGAAGACAAGCAACGTGTCAAACATCAATACATTCAAACGCGGCCAAGCCATTCCACTGATCGACGGTTACACCATTGCACTCATCCAGCGCAGTGACCTAGACGATATTATCGAGATGCTAGGCGAGCCTAAAGTCACTGAATATCTCTACTTTGCGCCAGCGCCAGAAGACGTTTACCGTAGCTATTTCGGACCAATCATCGAAAGCACGGTTGAAGCAATCGGGCATGGCGAATGGCCTGAAAGCCCAACCAGCGTGATCCGTGATAGCGAAGGTCGCTTCATGGGCATGGTAGGTTTGCATGCAGTGATGTTCTTGAAAGGAAACTATGAGCTTGGTTTCCAATTTACAGAGAAGGCTTGGGGCAAAGGACTCGCAAGCAGTGGAAGCGAATTCCTGCTCTCCATCGCATTCGATGTATTTGGCGCGCATAAAGTGACGGCAGATTGCTATCGCTCTAACCTAGGTTCTTACAAAACCTTAGTAAAAGTCGGTTTGGTTGAAGAAGGCTGTCAGGCTACCTACTACAAAACACAAACAGGCTTTGATGATCGCTTGCATTACGGTATGACAAAAGCGCAATACAGCGCCCTATCTCGCTAACGAACGCGAACAATCAAAAACCTTAAGCCGTAGGCAGAAAAAAACCCGCTCTTAGCGGGTTTTTTCTTTAGATTTTCTTCATTTAAGCCATGGCTTAGAAAATTTCATTTCCATCTTGATAGACATGCTCTGCATCCGTCCAGATAGTCACCGAACTACCTGAAGACTTAGTGAATACATAAGATTCCAATTCGCCTACTTGGGCATCACTTAAGTTCATGAAGGCAATCATGTCTGCCGACAATTCAGCGGTAGGCGCGGCAGACGCTTCATAAGTCCAGCCGCCAGCTTCCAAATTGAAGGTGTCATCACCCTCGCCTAAGAAAGCCACAAATCCATCCCAATCGCCTGGATCTGTCAGCGTCTCTGTTTGGAACTGATCAGACTGAGCTGCGATAGCAAATGCATTCGCCGTCACCGTTTGGTCACCTTCACCTGCAACAACCGCTTCTACTTGTGCAATCGGCTTAGGCCCAGACGTCACGCCGTAAGATGCCCCCGTCAAATCAACGTTCGCATCACCGTCAACGAGGAGTTTGTCAAAACCGCGGTCACCGATATAGATGGTCTTGTTCTCTTGCAAGAAAGCTAAATCAGAGAAGTCTTCTTGGTCGAAGAACATAGTGTCATTGCCTTCACTGCCTTGATAAAGGTCAAGACCCGTGCCGCCATCCATGATGATGTCGTTATCATAACCCGCTTTTAGAATGTCGTTACCTGCACCACCGTAGAGTGAATCATCACCGCTTGCGCCAATGAGCGTATCATCACCGTCACCACCGTAGATAATGTCATCACCTTGGTTACCGTTGATAACGTCATTGCCGGCGCCACCGTAAATGGTGTCATCGCCTTTACCGCCGTAAAGGCTATCATCGCCAGCATCGCCGTTGATCAAATCGTCGCCGTCACCGCCGTAGATTTTGTCGTTACCTTCACCACCGCTGATGGTGTCATTGTCGCTGACAGTGATCTCTTGGGTGGTTTCAGCAAAGTCTGAATAATCCAGCTCACGAAGGTTTTCGTAAGAGTTCGCCACCAAGGTTAAATCTGTCGCTGCCGTGATCTCCGGTCCTTCAATCTGCAACAGAATCTTGCCGTTCTCACCGAGGTTGTAGTAGTGATGGTTGTTACCATCTAAGTCGACATCAATAATTGCGAACTTATATACGTTGGTGCCATCAGTGTATTTCAAGGTGTAATCTAGGTTTACGGAATACGTGTTCCCGTTAAACGTCACTGTCTGTGTTTTGTCGTCAGAAAACTCGTTACAGTAATTGTCGCCGTTCAAAACACCATCATCATCCTGAAACGTGACTTCAGTTTTTCCGCCGTCAAATGCGAGCTTTTTAGGGAAACACCACGTGTGGAATTCTCCGCCTGATGGCATGCTGAAATCATCACCCATGATGAAAACGCTCGCTGTAGGGTCTGTTTCGATGGTTTCAGTGGCGGTTTTACCACCATAGATCACATCATCACCGTCGCCACCATAAATCTCATCATCGCCCCACTGACCATAAATGGTGTCGTTACCCGCACCGCCATCAATATAATCGTTGTCGTTAGATTTCTGAGTCTTCGATTCTGCAATATCAGCATAATTTACGTCGTTGATATTTGCGTATGAGTGCGGAACCAAGGACAAATCAGTTGCGTCAGTGATTTCTGGACCATCAAGCTGAAGCAACAAGTTGCCGTTTTCATTCAAGTTGTTGTAGTGGTGTCCGTTGCCATCTAGATCAACATCAAGGATTGCGAAGGTATAAACGTTACCGTCGGTATCGCAGTACTTAAGCGTGTAATCCAAGTTAACGGAATAGGTGTTGCCGTTGATGGTGACAGTTTGAGATTTGTCATCCGAGTATTCATTACAGTAGTTATCACCGTTTAGGACACCATCATCATCTTGGAAGGTGACTTCGGTTTTACCACCGTCAAACGACAGATCGTTAGGGAAAGACCAAGTGTGGAAGTTACCACCTGAAGGCATTTCAAAATCTTCACCCATCTGAAACACAGTAACTGTGGGGTCGTCATTAAAGTTTGGTGTCGCTGTGTTGCCATAAATAGTGTCATCACCATCACCGCCGAACAGCGTGTCGTTACCGTTTTCACCGGAGATATGGTCATCACCTTTTAGACCATAGATTGTATCGTCGCCATCACCACCAGTAATGGTATCGTTCAGATCTTCTGGGTCGACAACTTCAGGTTCTGTGATGTCTGCGTAGTTGAGGCTGCTTACATTGCTGTAGGAGTTTGGAACCAGAGAAAGATCAGTGTCACCGGTAATTTCAGGGCCATCTATTTGAATGAGAATCTTGCCGTTTTCGCCGATGTTGCAGTAATGGTGGCCATTGCCATCGGTATCAACATCAACCACAGCAAAGGTATAAACGTTGCCATCGCTGTCGCAGTATTTGAGGCTGTAATCAACGTTAGCTGAATATTCTTGACCGTCGATGTCGACAGTTTGTGATTTGTCATCTGAAAATTCATTCCAACGATCATCGCCATTCAACTGACCATCGTCGTCGTTATAGGTAACGGTAGATGTAGAGCCCGTAAAATTCAGCGTAGGAGGAAATGACCAAGTGTGGAAGTTGCCACTGTCCATCGTGAAGTCCGTACCCATGACAAACACTGCACCGGTTTTTTGTGCACTGTCACCGTTACCGATGTCGCCGTATAAGGTATCTGCGTTCGATGTACCGTTTATATCTGCCATTGCCTTTGCCCTCATCATCCGTTTTAAGTGCATACTTGAATGGCGTTACGTTATGAAATACATCGCGTCAATGACATTGACAAAAATACGCTTATATTCGAGATAACTAACATACATCCAGTACATGCTGTGACAATAGCTTTATAGATAAGACACGCATAAACAATGGTTATGCGGCATCTTCATAGCAAAGTCAGTGGCATGGATTAATAAGAAATAATGAGTAAAGCAATGAAGTACCAGTGTACTGATTAGTAAAGCATCAAAATAATACAGTCTGTCGGCACTGTGTATAGGTTCCTGTGATTACAGGTTTTAACCGTCAGGGGGACTAAATTTTGTATCAACATAGGCTGTTTGAAACGAGAGAAAAATGGTCTTGGCATCGCCTGATGTGCAATAAAGTATGAGGACCGATAATTATTTGCTACCAATGAGCAGATGAAATATGGACGGAAATAGAAAAGCCCAGTACTTGGCTGGGCTTAGATGATTCATTTGAACAAGGTTTAGTTCACGTTGAAGATGTCATCACCAACTTCAATACCATTTTGATAGACTTTTTCTGCATCAGTCCAGATGGTCACTGAAGTACCAGAAGAATATGTAAAGACATACGCATCTAATTCGCTAGCCTGAGCAGCAGTTAGATCCATAAACGCAATCATATCCGCAGACAATTCTGCCGTTGGCGTAGCTGACTCATCATAGGTCCAGCCCGACGCATCCAAATTAAAGACATCGTCACCTTCGCCCAAGTAAGCAACAAATCCGTTCCAATCGCCAGGATCAACGAGTGTTTCAGATTGCAGTGGGTCAGACTGAGCCGCAATCGCAAACGCGTTTGCTGTCACTGTTTGTTCGCCCTCACCGGCAACAACCGCTTCAACATTGGCAATGGGTTTAAGGGCATCATCAGCAACACCGTAGGATTCACCCGTTAAGTCAACATTCGCATCGCCTTCAACAATCAATTGGTCAAACCCGCGATTACCAATATAAATGGTGCCGTGTTCTTGCAAGAAGGCGATATCAGAGAAATCTTCTTGGTCGAAGAACATGGTGTCATTACCTTCACTACCTTGATATAGATCGAGACCTGCACCACCATCCATCACGATGTCGTTGTCATAACCTGCTCTCAGCACATCATTACCTGCGCCACCGTACAGCGAGTCATCACCACCTGCTCCAATGAGAAGGTCGTCGCCATCACCACCGTATATTGTGTCATTGCCGTTGCCGCCGTTGATAACATCATCACCCGCATCGCCATACAAAATATCATCGCCGTTTCCGCCTTTGATATTGTCTTCACCAGCGTCGCCGTGTATCACATCGTCACCGCCACCACCGTTGATAACGTCGTTACCTTCGCCACCATTGATAGTGTCATTGTCTGAGTACACTTTCTTTTGCTCAACCGTGATGCTAAAGGTTGTGTCATTGAAGTCACGGTCACCCAAATTCCAAAGGTCTTCCCATGATGACGTGTTGCCGTCTACATTTTCGTGGTCGTTTCCATCGCCATTTTCTGCGGCATTTGATACGTAAACTACCGAACTCGCGCTACCTTGAGTGATAGTAGAGCTAGACCCAGACAGGTCGATTTCCACGTCTCCTACATCAAAACCTTTACGGTCGCCATTTGGGATAAGGAACATTCCAAATGACGCGCCACCAGAGACATCAATGTCAACGCTCACGTCTGTGATATTTTTTACATTATCAACAATTACAGCTGCACGAATAACGTTGCCATTTTCGTCAAATACGTAGTAACCGACACTATTGTTATATGCAGCACTATGGGTAAAGTCACTCAATGAAATCGTGACTTCATCTTCGCCTTGAAGTGTATATACAGTGGCATCATCTTGATGAGAGAGTTCAAAAACGCGGGTTGATTCATTACCACCAAAAATGGTGTCATCACCCGCACCGCCATCGATCGTATCGTCGCCTTTCTCACCGTAAATGGTGTCATTACCGGCACCGCCAGAAATGGTGTCATTGTCATCTTCAACGTTTACTTTTTGTTTAAGTGACACATTATCGATCAACGCACCATAGCTATCTGATCGACCTTCCGCTTCAAAACGGATAGTCACAAAGTCTACGCCTTGAGGAATAACAATGTCAGCGTTAAACGATACATAGTGGTCATTGGCTTGCGTGTTATCAAAATACTTCGAGTAGATAACCTTGCCTTCTTGGTCGAACACTTTGACTTCAAATTGGCTGGTTGAATGGTCGCTACCACGATAACGGTTCGCGTGATCAAAGCTCAAGGACAGTACTGCGTCACCATCATCAGCAAGACCCGTAATGTTTACGTCCTGCTGCACCCAAGTGTTTCTGTGGCTATCAAGTTCTAGCACAGTGTTGGTCACGTCGTTTTGTGGCGTGCCGCCAAACGTACCTTGCTGAAGCTCGATTTTATTGGTGCCCGGCGTATACCAACCCGTCACTTGGTGGTCATTAAACAAACCCCATTGGTTAGTAGTGTTGTCGCCGTAGCCGTTTTCAAAATCACCATTAATTAATAACTCACGCGTACCGTCGCTAAAGCCATTGTTTCCGTAGATGGTATCGTCGCCTTCACCACCTTTAATGGTGTCGCTTCCTTCACCACCGTATAACGTGTCATTGCCTTGGCCGCCATCAATGTGATCATCGCCTTCAAAGCCGTTGATCGTATCATCAAGGCTACCTGACGCATTGTTGGTCAGGGATACATTGTCGATCAAAGCGCCATAGCTGTCTGATTGGCCTTTACCTTCAAAACGCAAAGTGACGCCCGTTGTTCCCTGAGGAACCGAGAAGTCAACGTCGAAGTTAAGGTAGCTTTCATTAGACTGGGTATTGTCAAAGTACTTGGTGTACAGCACGTTGCCGTCGTTATCCATCACTTTAACTTGGAATTGACTTGTCGAGTGATTATCACCTTTATAGCGGTTGGCATAATCAAAAGACAGCGTCATAGATGCATCGCCGTCCGTAGTGAGGTTAGTGACGTCGATATCTTGTTGCACCCAAGTGTTACCAGTTGAGTCCAACTCAAGGACAGTATTTGACGCATCATTGTCTGGTGTACCGCCGAAATCGCCTTGTTGAAGCTCAATTTTCATCCTTCCTGGCGTGTACCAACCCGCAACTTGATGGTCGTGAAACAAACCCCATTGGTCGCTGCTGTCATTACCCCAAGCTTCAAAGTCGCCGTTCATTAACAAATTAGGCGAAGTAGTGTCTGAACCATACAAGAAGTCTGCGCCGCTGGTACCGTCAATCGTTGCCATGTCCCTGTCCTCTTTTTACTCTACTTTTTATGGCGCTGAATGCATGACGAATTAAAAAAGCAAAGAGGTATTATGGACATAGGAGCCCAAATCGCAGTCTCAGCATCAAACCCTAATCTCAAATTAGAGATCACTAACATTCATTCAGCGGTGCTTGTGACAAGAGTTTTAATGACAAGACACTCAGCAGCAATACCAAGGGACAATGTTCAGTATAAAGTCATCATTTTTCGTTAATCAAAACCAACCAACTAATTAAGAAAGCATGACTCCACATGAGTCAGCCCTTAATAAATGACAAATTTAGTGGCAGTTTTTGCTTAATAAATGAGAATATTGCGAGGACTGTAAAACATCCAGACAATAAGGCTTTGCGTGTTAATTTTCAGACAAATTGGTTGCGTATACCCAAGCAACATCAAGATGCTCAGTATACTGATGACTGACTAGGCACTCGCGGCTTTGTCTTCAGTCAAGTTGTTCACCCACTTATTCCCGAATACTCGTTTGATCGTCGGATAGAGTTTTACAATCTCTTCTGAGGTCATCATCAAAAAGACATACTGCAACGGAAGTTCAAACCACATAGCAGCCAGTGCCGTCATAGGAACCGCCCACATCCATTGACACACCACATCCATATTCATACAAAATTTGGCATCGCCACCTGCGCGTAAAACGCCAACGATAAGCGTAATATTAATATTCCGAACAACAGTGCTCACCGCTAGAACTGGGAAGCAAAGCGCCGCCAAAGCAATCACATCCGCACTAACTTGGGTATATAGCGATAAAATGACACCCTGGGAGAGTAGTACTAGCACAGCACAAAGCGTGCCTACACTCGCGGACGTAGCAAGCGCATAACGCGCATAACGTTCGCTGGTCGCCAACTTATTTGCGCCCAGAGCATTGCCTACAATGATGGCAGTTGCACCAGACAAACCCGAAGCAACGCATAATGTCATCGCTTCAAGAGAAGAAATAATAGCCATTGTTGCGAGTTCAGTCTCGCCCATCCGGCCCATAATAAGTTGATAGGTAAAAATGCCCCCACTCCACATCAAACTCCCTGCAATGATAGGAGCAGTAATATTGAGGTAGCGTTTTACCGTATTAAGACTAAATACAAAATCCTTAGGCTTTAATATCAAAACGGGATTAAAGAAGTGAATGGTTAAAACGGAAAGTACGACACGCAAAACCCTCGCACTCAAGGTGCCTACGCCCGCCCCCATTAATCCCATTTCAGGCATGCCAAAGTAACCAAAGATCAAAACGAAACTCAAACCAATGTTTACGCCAATCTCGGCAATAGACATATATAGTGTCACTTTGGTTTTGCCCAGTGAACGAAGCGCCGAATCCATAGAAATCGTAGGTCCTGCAAGCAGTAGCGCGATACTGATGATTTGTAGATAATCTGCAGCTAACGTGGCGGTTTCACCTGACACTTTAAACAAAGAAGGAATAGTTGACGGGAAAAACCAACAAAGAGAGAAAATCAAAGCTGAAGCCAATGTGGAAAACGTTGACCCAAGTGCAAAGTTTCTTCTCAGGCCCTGTTCATCTTTCGCTCCCCAATATTGAGCGAGTAGCACTCCCATGCCAGTGCCCATACCCCAAATAAAAATCCCTGCGAACCAGAACACACGCGCACCAATACTAGATGCCGCCACTTCCTGTGTCCCCAATTGACTCACCAGAAGGCTATCGATAAAACCTGCACTACTAAACAACAGGCTTTGCAACACCAGAGGGAAGCCAAGTAGCGCTACTCGCCTTAAAAAATACCCGTAATTCTGCTCGGTTGTCATTTATCCCTCTCCTGCGCATAACGCTAACATAGTAAAGAATTACGTTTACTATATTAGCGATAACCATAAGGAAATGTGACCTGTAATACATGTAATTAATTGAAAAATAATGCGATTAACAACACATCGATGCTATAGGGGGCCATCTTTCGATGAGCATTATCGTCCTGTCGTTCTTTTCTATACAGTTACGTGGGCCATTTTTGTAGATTGGCTATTTGAGAGAGTTAAAAGCCCTTTCTGGGCAACGTAGTCTAGCGAGTAACTTCGAGCAGAAATGCACATCCTTATATTTGGATATCCCTGTATATAAAGTGGTCAACATCTTACTTTTGCGCTATTTGTTAATTAGGTGACAACATACTCAGTAATACTTTCTGTACAGGCTGTGCTTGTTGTAAGAAGCCTTCGCTCTAAGAGCAAATAGCGTTTATCTAAGCCGACAACCGTGATTTCTGCAGCTGAGAACACTCGTGCAGATCAAATCCTTTGCGGCTCTCTTTTTTTACCCCCCCCTTTTAGCGGGAGACTAAAATGTTAAGCAAACTTAAGCTTGCACAACAACTTACCGTATCTTTTGCTGCAGTATTGGTTTTGTTGCTCGTCGTTTCTGTCATTGGTTATGGTGGCCTATCAGAAGGATTTAAAAACTTTACCGATTATCGCGGGCTCGCTCGAAGTTCTAATGAAGCCAGTGAAGCTCAAGCGACACTTCTTAGCGCTCGACTATCCGCGTTGAAATTTTTGAAAACCCAAGACCCTGCTCAAATAGAGAAGGTTAAGAATGATATCGAACGCATCAATCAAGTGATTGACTCCATGCTTTCGCACGAATCAGATGCCACCCGAATTAATGAACTGAATGAGTCAAAGCAACTTATGACCACCTACGGTGAGACATTCGCTTTGGTTGTTAAAGATTTTGCCAGTAGAAATACAGTCGTTAGTCAAGACCTGGACCCTAATGGTCTTAAAATGCGTCAAATGATGACCAAAATCATCGAAGACTCCGCAGCAGACCGTGAGGTTGACTCGCTATTCTATGCGGCGAATGCACAGGAAAAACTGTTGTTAGGACGACTCTTTGCTGCCAAATTTCTGATCAGTAACTCAGACAACGATCTCGCTCGTGCATTGACAGAACTGAATGCGGTCACCGCTCCACTCGATAACTTAAAACGTCTGCTCACTTCAACAGAAGAAACAGCCATGGTCGATGCCTTCGCAAACGCCCACATTTCTTATATTTCGGCGTTACAACAAACTGCAGAGATTGTTCACACAAGAAACGATCGCATATCAGGCACGCTTGACGTCATTGGCCCTCAAGTCACGACAAACCTGAGCGATTTTAAAGCCTCCATAAGAAGCTCACAGGACACTCTCGGGCCTGAAGCTCAATCTGATAGTGAAGCTGCGGTTCAAACTGTTATTACAGTGTCTGGCCTCGCTATCCTTGTCGGTATTTTTCTAAGCCTCTTTGTAACTCGAGCTATTCGTCAGCCGATTGGGGGTGAGCCGAGCCAAATAGAAGAAATTGCTCGTAACATCGCCACAGGAGATTTAACGCAATCTTTTGATAGCAAAGGTGAAGCGACGGGTATCTATGCTGCAATGGGAGAAATGAACGGAAATCTTAAAGAAATAGTGGTTCAACTTTCTGATTCCGTTAACACATTAAACAATGCGTCTGGAACGTTGGTCAATGTAACGGAAGAGACTGCGCAAAACACCGAATCTCAAGCAGACCAACTAAGCCAAACCGCAACGGCAATGCATCAATTAACCGCAACGGTTGACGACATTGCTCAGAACGCTCAAAAAGCGTCAGACGTTGCTAATGAAGCGGATCGCTACTCTCAGGAAGGACAAAGTGTGCTAGATGATACCCGCCAAAGTATTGAAAACTTGGTTGGGAATATCGGTGAGGTCAGCCAAGTGATTGAGAATCTAGAAACCGAAACCAAAAATGTGGGTAGCATTCTGGATACAATTAGAGGCATTGCAGAACAAACAAACTTACTCGCTTTGAACGCCGCGATTGAGGCTGCACGAGCAGGTGAGCAAGGTCGAGGTTTCGCCGTTGTCGCCGATGAAGTTAGAAGCCTTGCCAGTCGCACCCAGCAAAGCACAGAAGAAATCCAAACGCTGATCACGCGACTTCAAAGTGAATCAAAGCGTTCTGTCGAATCAATGCGTAAGAGTGCAACAGAAGCAGAAGAGACATCATCAAAAGCGAACAAAACGCGCGATGCACTGGTATCTATCACAGAGTCCGTATCCAACATCCGTGATATGAATCATCAAATTGCTGTCGCAGCAGAAGAACAGAATGGTGTGGTGACCAATATCAATCAGGCGATTGAACAGCTAAACGAACTGGGCAAGAGTACGGCCTCTGGCACTGAGAAGTTATCACGAGAAGCACAAGGCTTAACGACTATCACAACGAGCGTGAATCAAATCGTGGGTAAATTCTCCATTGGATAGCCAGCCAAACTATTCACGATAAATCGCGCTCATATGAGCGCGTTTTTTATCCTTTTTTACTCGATTCCAAGTGAATAAGGTATAAACGAGCATCAAATTCCAACTGATGATAGTCCGGTTCCATATGACAGCAAAGCTGATAAAAAGCTTTGTTGTGTTCTTTCTCTTTAAGGTGTGCCAATTCATGAACCACCAGCATACGCAAGAAAGGTTCAGGCGCTTCCTTAAACATAGAAGCAATGCGAATCTCGTTCTTTGCTTTGAGTTTATTACCATGAACACGCGAAACAAAACTGTGTAGACCTAGCGCATTATTCACCACGTGGATTTTTCCATCGAAAGCCACTTTGCTGATCGGCGAAGATTTTTTGAGGTATTGATTTTTGAACGCCATGACATAGTCATATAACGCTTTCTCTGACGTAATTGCGTGCTTATCAGGGTAACGCTTAGCCAGCCACATCCCCAGCTTCCCGCTCTCTACGAGAGGTTCAACTTGAGAAATTAAATGTTCTGGGTAGCCATTCAAATAACGAAGAGATGGGTTCATTGCTGGTTCATGTCACGCGAATTGGACGCGTATGCTATCAGCATCTTTAACGATCCCCAAGCGTGACAGAAATCGATGAGATGCCGTCACGGATAAATGCACACACAACGGCGTAGACTCAACGCCCTTTTTTCGTAGAGCCTCGAACCACAGGTTCACAAGGAAGAGTAATCGATTGAGCGGGGAGATTCGGATCAGCAATATGTTGAAACAATGCATCAATGCTCGACAGAATCATCTGATCGTTCGGTTGTCGGATCGTAGACAAGTCATAAGAACGACTTTTTGCTAAGCGAATATCATCGACCCCAATAACACCCACGTCATCTGGGATCTTCACGTTAAGCTCATAACGTAAAGCATCCATACCACCACAAGCCATGATGTCATCGGCATAGAACATGGCATCAGGGCGCTCTGTACCCTTGAAAATACGCAGTGTGGCGTCGTATCCCGCGTCATAACTAAATTCTCCGCCTTCAACCACTTGCCATTGATTGCAACCACGCTCCATCAAACGACTGATAAACCCGCGTTGGCGATCCACAGTTGCTGACGTGCCAATGGGTCCTGCCACAAATGCAGGTCGATCATAACCAGCATCAAGCAGCATGTCTGCCGCCATTCGACCTGCTAACACGTTGTCACAACTCACCACAGTGACACTGTTTTCATGCGAATCACGACCAAAGATCACGACGGGAGTATCTTGGGACTTACATGCTTCCACCAATTGCTCAGGCAATGAAGCAGATGTAATGATGAGCCCGTCCACGTTGTACTCCATCACCAACTCAACGGCTTCTTGAATATCCATGTCACTATTCACATTGATCAGCAAACTGTGGCAGTTTCGGCGTTGAATCTCGGTCGTAAAACTATTGAGGATAGGCAAATAGAAAGGGTTATTGAAGTCCGTCATCAGTATACCGACAAGACTGGAGCGCGATTTAATGCCTCGAGCTAAGCGATTGGGTTTGTAGTTCAGTGAAGCCGCCGCTTTAAACACCTTCTCTCGCAATGGACGAGAAATGCTTGCTTCAGGGTTAAATGCACGGGACACCGCAGACACAGAAACCCCTGCTGCCTCTGCCACTTCAACCACAGTGACTTTTCGCTTTTTGACAGGTGTGCTGTCAACGGTCGAAACAGGCTTACTGAATGTCATATGCTTCCCTGCTGAACTGTTTAGAGTGTCGGAAAATGGCTCCTTGACGAACGTACTATCATAATGAAATTGTTTTCACTCATACAACGACATTTAATATTTTTGAGCTCTGGGTAACGACAGAGCATGGATTCTTGAAGCAGTGAAGGGGTTAGAAGGGATGAAATAGCACCCCTTCACTGCTCAAATGGTTAGCGGTACTCGCCAGCCAACTCTTCAACCATTGCAACATTCTCTTTAGTCACAAAACCAGGACCAGAGTTAATGTTGTTTGAAGGTGCAATACCATAGCGGTTATACATGGTGAGAACCATGACAGGTACATAACCTTGCAAGAATGGCTGTTGGTCAATACCCCACTGAATATTGCCATCTT
Organism: Enterovibrio makurazakiensis; assembly: GCF_050336585.1. Classification (NCBI taxonomy): domain Bacteria; kingdom Pseudomonadati; phylum Pseudomonadota; class Gammaproteobacteria; order Vibrionales; family Vibrionaceae; genus Enterovibrio; species Enterovibrio makurazakiensis. Next base: position 15,674 of record NZ_JAKJSE010000023.1, on the reverse strand, counting down.
TGATGCCTTGAGCGATTTCTCCACTCAGATCAAACGTACCGAAGTAGATGTCGCCTAGACGACGCGTCTTCTCTAACGCACGAATAGTTGGGTGTGCAGATGTAGGACCAAGCGTTAGAACCGCATCCGTATCTGGGTTTGCACGAAGGTAAGCAGATACTTTCTTCTCAATACCCGTAGGATCCTGACCAACATCGATCATTTGGCTACCAAGCTCTACACCCAATGCATCTGCAAAACCCTGACAGCGCTCAACAGAGGCTGGGTTTGTGATGTAGTGGTTAACACACACAAAAGAGGTTACGCCGTCTTTCTTCGCACGTTTACCTGCGCCATAGCCCGCATCATATTCTGGTTGACCCACGTGAAGAATGGCACCTAAATCTTCACTTTGCTGATGGGTGCCTGAGTTCATGGTAACAATTGGAATGCCTTTCTTACGCGCTTTCTCAAGTGGACCTTTCAGCACTTCATAGTCTGCGATCGTTGTGATAATGCCTTGTGGGTTCGACGCTACCGCTTGTTCGATGATGCGTGCCATATCCGCCAAATCACCTGATGGTGGGTTACGGTATTCCACTTCTACATCTAACTGATCGCCAGCTTGGTTGATCGCCGTTTTAATCGTGTTCCACCATGAATCTGAATCAGGCGCATGGCTAATCATTACGAAACGCTCGCCTTCTGCAAATGCGGTGCCAGGAAGCATTGCACCTACGCTGGCGGCTAAAGCCAAAACAAGTACCGATGCTCTCTTTGCTACAGATCTAAGTAGGGTATTCATCCAGTGTTCTCCAATCTACTTATTGTGTCATGGCTAAGGGACAGGTTTTCCTTTTGTCCACTTATCCACGGCGTTTTGGTCGGGCAATATCGCTGCCCTTTTCTTACTCTTTATTGCTTTACTAAAAGCTTAATTCGCTTCGGCAGTATCTGCGCGCTCGAATTCTGCTAATTCTGCTTCCAGCGTTTCTAGCTCCTGTCCACCGGACATCATCTCTAGAATTTGCTCTCGCGTGACATTTTTCTTCAGCCATGTGCCCAAGCTCTTACCACGATTCAGCAAGGTAAAACGGTCGGCAATGGGGAAAGCATGGTGAACGTTGTGAGTGATCAAAATAACCGCAAGCCCTTTACCACGTGCTCGCGCAATCACTTTAAGCACGTTGGCTGACTGCTTCACACCCAACGCGGCGGTTGGCTCATCCAGAATCAGCACTTTTGCGCCAAAATGGATAGCACGTGCAATTGCCAAACATTGGCGTTCGCCGCCAGACATCGTGCCAATCGGGTGCTCTGGGTCTCGCACATCGATACCCATGTCTTTCATACCGGCTTTGGCGATTTCATTGGCGCGTGCTGTATCAAACACTTCAAAAGGACCAATACGCTTGGTCAGCTCCCTTCCCATGAAGAAATTGCGCGTAACGCTCATCAAAGGCACTAGAGCCAAGTCCTGATAAACGGTTGCAATACCCGCATCCAGCGCATCACGTGGTGATTTGAATTTCACCGGCACGCCGTTCATTAAGAACTCCCCTTCAGACGGTGTATGCACGCCAGCCAAGGTTTTAATTAGCGTGGATTTACCCGCGCCGTTATCACCGAGCAAGCAATGCACTTCGCCCATTTTGACTTCCATATCGATGTCTTTTAGCGCGATAACAGAGCCAAAATAACGGCTGACTTTTTTTAGTTCGAGAATGTATTCAGACATTGTGTTTCTCCTAAATTCCGTTTTCAGTTCGACAGTCAGATGTATTCACACTCTGCTATCGCGCGCTCGTGACTTTCTTGCGAATGAAGTTGTTGAACAACACTGCAATCAAGAGCATTACACCGAGGAAAACGCGGAACCAATCTGAATCCACACCGGTAAAGAAGATACCCATTTGCACCACACCGAAAATCAATGCGCCAAAGAAAGCACCAATCACTGACCCATAACCACCCGTGAGCAACGCACCACCGATGACCGCCGCTATGATGGCCTCAAACTCTTTCAACAAGCCCCTATCTGCAGCCGCTGAACCAAATTCAAATACCTGACAAGCCGCAAATACCGTGGCGCAAAAAGCGGTAAACATGAACAATATGATTTTCACGCGGTCAGTCGGTACACCGACATTTTTGGCCGCATTAGCATCGCCACCTGAAGCGAAGATCCAGTTACCAAAGCGAGTACGCAGCAACACAAATGAACACACTGCAGTCAACAAGAACCACCACACAACGACCATAGGAATGCCCGTGACCACAGGCGTGCCGTCAGTGTAGGTTTCAATCCAACCAATGTTGCCGAGCCAGGTGAATAACCCCGTTCCGATTTCGCCACCAAACATGGATGCCAACCAATCACCTTGAGCCACATCACCCACACCAGACAGGATGGTTTTGTTAGTTAGCATGATTGACAGTGCAATGGTTAAACCGCGAAGAATAAAGAGGAAAGCAAGTGATACGATAAAAGAAGGGAGCCCCGTTTTCACCACGATGTAACCATTCAAAAAGCCGACTGCCATTGCCCCGGCAAATGCAAAGAGGATCGCAGCCCATGCTGGCCAGCCCCAGTACACGGCCGGAATCGCAATCATCATCCCAGCAAAACCAATCATTGAACCAATGGAGAGGTCAAACTCACCTGCAATCATCAGTAGGCACGCACCCACGGCAATGATCCCTAGCTGTGCTGAAACCGTTGTCCAGTTCATGATGCCGTCGGCATTGAACATGCCTGAATCCCACGCAACCAGTGCGAAGAAAGCAAAAACCAAAATTGCACCTGATACCGAACCCAATTCAGGGCGAGATAGCAGCCCGCTTACAAAGGAAACCTTACGAACTCGTTCATCATTTGCTCCACCTGCTGGTTGAGTCTCCGTTTCTGGCGCGGTTTCTTTTACCGACATACTTGCCTCCTAATTCCTTGCTTCTAATCTGGCCTAAAGCCTAAATTCAGATGAATGCACAACATCCTGTTTCGTCGCATATTCGCTTAATGAATAACCGCTTTTTCAATAAAAGATCGGCTTTTTTCCGCGTCTGTTTTAGCGTCGCTTTTGGCGGTAGGATCCGTGTCCTGTTCAACCGTCACCCAGCCTTTGAAATCAATATCGATCAAGGTTTGGCGAACATCTGCAAAATCGACACATCCTTGCCCAAGCGGGCAAAAAATATTGTTGCCAATAGCGGTATAGAAATCGGTTCCCGCTTTCACTGACGCCGCGAGAACGTCTGCATTGATGTCTTTAAAATGTAGATACTTAACGCGATCTTTGTATGTTCGCAGTATTTCACTCGGATCCATGCCGGCATAAACGCAATGACCCGTATCAACGCACAATGACATCAGTTCAGGTGCAAGGTCTCGCATCGCCTTATCTAACTCGTCGCGGTATTCGATATAAGTACCAGCGTGTGCGTGGAGGGTTGGTGTAACCTCATATTGCGCACAGATTTCGCCTACTCCCCTCAACGTCACCATCATGGCTTCCCACTGCTCATCATTGAGTCGTGTTGCCGTGTCGGCTTGCCCAGCTTCATCTGTTCGCGGTGAAGACACATGGTCAATGACCACCAAAAACTTAGCCCCCTGTTGCTGAAGGATCTGACACGTTGTGTGCGTTTTTTCGAAAATAGCTTCTCTTTCCTCCGCTTTGTGTAAATGCACGAACAATGTCCCAGCCACTAAACCTAACGTTCTTGAAGAGAGCGCCGCGCTCAGCTCATCTTTGTTAGTGGGTAAATAACCAAGCGGCCCCAACTCTGTGGCGCCATAGCCTGCACCCGCAATTTCATCTAGCACTGTCTGCCATGTCGGGTTCGCCGGATTATCGGCAAACTCAATTCCCCATGAACACGGTGCATTGGCGATTTTTAATTCCAAAGCCAGCCTCCTACTCTCTACTCATTCTATTTGGTGTCTCAATGACGCTAGGTTTCCAACACCCCCATCGCCGCGAAAACATTTAAATTGTTGTTAACACTTTTTAAACATTTATGGTATTGATTTCAATTTGTCAACGAAATGGCCGTCTCACATTTGCGCATTAAACGCTCAGTCACTCAAATTGAATATAAAATGTGCGCTATGTCTGATTTTTTAATCTTTACCATTTGAAAACATTTTCAATACAAGGCTACTATTTCATCAAAGCAGGGATGTAAGAATCTGAGTGGGAGAACACAGATGGGAACAATTAGACTCACAACGGCACAAGCACTTGTCCGTTACTTGGCTGCACAACAGATTGAAATTGATGGGAAAAATGAATCTTTATTCGGGTGTGCATTCGCAATTTTCGGCCACGGTAATGTCACATGCCTTGGTCAGCAGTTGTATGAAAATCAATCTACCTTTCCAACTTGGCGCGGACAAAACGAGCAATCTATGGCGCTAGCCGCCGTGGCTTATGCACGAGCCAATCAGCGTCGTCGCATCGGCATTGCTACCTCGTCTGTTGGCCCCGGAGCAACCAATATGATCACCGCGGCAGGGGTTGCACATACCAACCGATTACCGCTTTTGTTGTTAGCAGGTGATACCTTTCAGTCGCGTTTGCCTGACCCAGTGCTTCAACAAACGGAGCATTTCGCGAACCCATCACTCACGGTGAATGATGCGTTTAAAACCGTGACGCGCTTTTGGGATCGCATCAATGCACCATCGCAACTCATGGTTGCGCTGCCACAAGCCATTGCGACCATGCTAGATCCAGCGGACTGTGGCCCAGCAATGATTGCCCTGCCACAAGATGTGCAAGGCCAAGCATGGGACTTCCCTGAAAGTTTCTTTGCACCCAAAGTGCACCGTATTCGTCGCCCTCAACCTGAACCCATTGAATTGGATTTAGCCGCAGAAGCCATCAAAAAGGCTAAACGACCGCTGATCATTGCAGGTGGTGGCGTGGCCTATTCTGGCGCACGAAATGCATTGATTCAGTTTGCGGAGAAACACCAGATTCCGGTGGTGGAAACCATTGCGGGTCGTACCTTGCTCAGTGCCGATCACCCGCTTAACTGTGGCCCTATCGGCACAACAGGGTCGAACAGCGCCAATCACATGTGTGAAGACGCCGATGTCGTGATCGCTATCGGCACACGCCTTCAAGATTTCACGACAGGTTCTTGGACCGTCTTCCGCGACCCTGACTTGAAGCTCATTAGCATCAATGCGGGACGTTTTGACGCCACAAAACACATGGCGCAATCCATTATCTCTGACGCCAAGGCCGCTATCGTGCCGCTCAGTGAACGCTTAGGAAACTGGCAAACACAGAGCGCTTGGGTAGACAAGGCCGCCGCAGAAACAGCGGAGTGGCGAGCTGTCGTCAAACAGCGCACCGCAGCGACTGAGACAGATCTCCCCTCATACGCGCAAATCATTGGCAAAGTGAACACCCTGGTAAACGAAGGTGATCGCGTTGTCACAGCCGCCGGTGGTTTACCTGCTGAACTCAACATGAACTGGCAAGCAAGCTACCCCTACTCGCTTGATGTCGAGTTTGGCTTCTCGTGTATGGGCTATGAAATTGCAGCAGGCTGGGGCAATAAAATTGCACGTCCAGACCATGAATCCATCGTCCTAGTCGGAGACGGCTCTTACTTGATGATGAACTCTGACATTTACAGCTCCGTGCTCACGGGTCATAAAATGATTGTGCTGGTGTGTGATAACGGCGGCTTCGCGGTGATTCGCAAGCTTCAAACCAACACGGGCAACACCGCATTTAATAACCAACTCGAAGATTGCACCACAGAGCGTGACTACGATTTACCGCGCGTCGATTTCGTCAGCCATGCGCGCGGCTTAGGGGCAAACGCAGAAAAAGTTGAACGTCTCAGTGATTTTGAAGCGGCGTTTGAACGCGCCAAAGCGTCCGACAAAACCTATGTCATCGTCACCGACATTGATGACACCGTGTGGTCTTCTTGTGACGCATGGTGGGAAGTGGGTTTGTCAGAAGTCACCGACAACGAAAACATTGCCAATGCCCGAGACCAATGGGAAGAAGGCCGTAAACATCAACGCCGTGGCGTGTGATTTTTACCTAACGGATTAGATTTTAGGAGAAGCGCACTATGTTCAATGAAGAAATGCACTTTGAATCCCCGATTCGTTGGGGCATGGTCGGCGGCGGTCGTGGCAGCGAAATAGGTTATTCACACCGTGCCGCCGCGCAGCGTGATCGGTTGTTCAGTTTTGTTGCTGGCGCACTCGATCTCAATGCTGAGCGTGGCAAAGAGTTCGGCATGAATCTCGGGCTCGCCGCCGACCGCTGCTACCCCGATTACAAAACCATGTTTGCGGAAGAAGCAAAGCGCGAAGACGGCATTCAAGCCGTCTCTATCGCCACGCCGAACTCCACTCACTCCGAAATTGCAAAAGCGGCGCTAGAAGCAGGGCTGCACGTAGTGTGTGAAAAACCCGTAACGATCCATGTAGAAGAAGCCATTGAATTAAAAGCGCTGGCAGAAAAGCAAAACAAAATGATCGCCGTCATGTATGGCTACACCGGCTTTCCAATGGTTCAACAAGCCAGAGAAATGGTTCAACGTGGCGACATTGGTGCGGTACGCGTGGTTCAAATGTCTTTCGCTCACGGCTTTCACAACCTCGAAGTTGAAAAAGACAATCCCGGCGCCAAATGGCGCATGAACCCTGCGGTTTCAGGGCCGAGCTTCATCATTGGTGATTGTGGCACCCACCCTTTCTACATGGCAGGTTTGATCACGGGTTTGAAAGTGAAGTCTTTGATGTGTTCGCGCCAGAGCTTCATTGAGTCTCGTGCACCTCTTGAAGATAACGCGCATGTGGTTTTCAACTTTGAAGGCGGTGCGGTTGGCACGTTATGGGCAAGTGCCGTCAATTCAGGGTCTATGCACCAGCAAAAAATTCGAATTGTTGGTGAAAAAGCCAGCCTAGAGTGGTGGGATGAATACCCCAACCAGCTCAGATATGAAGTACAAGGAGAGCCTGTTCGTATTCTCGAACGCGGCATGGGCTATCTTTACAATGACGTTCCAGGCGTGTCTTGCAACCGTCAAGGTGGTGGTCATGCTGAAGGCTTTTTCGAATCATGGGCGAACCTATACCACCGTTATGCACTCGCCATTGATGCATTCGATCGTGGTGATCACGCCTTTCTCAAAAGCCATTGGTACCCCGATATTGATGGCGGTATTGACGGTGTAAAACTGGTCAATGCCTGCGTGAAGTCTGCTGACAATGGCGCGATATGGGTGGACTATGACTGATACACAAATTCATCTCTCTGGCTGGGAAAAAAACATTGAGCGACCACTCGACGTGATCTGTCTGGGTCGCGCGGGTGTCGATTTCTATGGCAACACAGATGGTGCGGATTTCACCACAGAAACCAGCTTCAAAAAATGTGTTGGCGGGTCGCCAGCCAACGTGGCGATTGGATTGGCAACCTTGGGGGCAAAATCAGGCTTCATTGGCTGCCTATCTAACGATGCCCAAGGTCAGTATGTACGCCATTACATGCGTGAAAAAGGCATCGATTTGGCAGGCGTGAAAACCTTGTTTGGCGAATACCGCACGAGTCTTGCCGTTGCAGAATTACGCCCAGAGCCCGAAGTGGTGATTTATCGTAATAACGCAGCAGACCTCGCGCTCATGACAACCGACATCGACGCAGAGTATCTCGCGTCGGCGCATTGCTTGTTTGTCTCCGGCACTGCCCTTTCCACCAGCCCATCGCGAGAAGCCACTCTTTCCGCCATGCAAACGGCGCAGCTGTCAGGCACCTTAGTGGTCTTGGATTTGGATTATCGACCGTACTCATGGGCGTCAGCGGCAGATCCCGCTCATTACTATCGCTTAGCGGCATCGTTAAGTGATGTCGTTATCGGCAATCGCGAAGAATACGAAGTAATGGGTATTCCTCATGATAACGAGGAGAGTCATATCAATGCCGCCTCCGAATTGCTGAGCGGCGGTACGGAACTGGTGGTGATCAAAGCAGGCTCGGAAGGCTGCGATCTGTTCGGGCTTGATGGCAACGGCAACTTACTCAAGCGCTCACAGCCAATTTTCAAAGTCGAGGCGCGAAAACCCTATGGTGCGGGAGATGCCTTCGCCGCAGCGCTCCTTTTTGCTTTGCTCAATCACTACACACTTCAAGACGCCGCCGCCATGGGCGCTGCGAATGCGGCTATCAATGTGACTGGCGATACATGCGGAGATGCCATGTCGACTCTGCCTGCATTGAAAGATTTCATGGAAAGCCACGGATACCAATTTTCAACGCAGCCTTAGTTCCCCAAACCTGTCGGGGAAAGGACGCGGAAAGAAACTGATTAAGGAGTAGATCATGGGAAAACATATCCCACCATTTGATAACAAAAATGAGCCAATTGTTGGTGTCAACGACGACACCACACCACTTTGTTACTTCAACCCTGTTCGCCTGAGCAAAGGCGAAAGTCACAGTTATAAACTGGACGATTATGAATCTGCCGTTGTACTTGCAGGCGGTACTTGTGACATCACGGTAGGCGAAGAAACCTTCTCTGGCATTGGTAAGCGCGCGTCGGTTTGGGACGGTGACCCTTCAGCAGTTTATGCCCCAGTGGGAAGCAATGTGACCGTTACATGCGTGTCTGACAACGCCGATGTGATGATTGCAGGCGGTCGTTTCGAACAAGAGGCAGGCCAAGCGCTCTCGGCTTTCGCTGTGCAACCTGAAGAGACAGACAAAATTCAATACGGCAGTGACGACACCAAAACACACCGTAAAATCAAACATATCCTTGGGCAGAAAAACGCCGACAAGCGCGGACGTCTCATGGTCAGTGAGCTATTTACAGTAGGCGCTGGCGGTTGGTCGGGTTTCCCTCCTCATAAGCATGACGAAGAGCGTCCGCCTACTGAAACGCGCTACGAGGAAGTCTACCAATTCAGATTCAATCCTGACTTTGGCTTTGGCGCGCAATTTCTCTATGAACATGAAGACGACTGCGGCCCTGTTTACCATGTTCGCACTGGCAGCGTGATAGCCATCGACAAAGGCTACCACCCTTCCGTCGCCGCACCTGGGTACGAAATGTATTACTTCACCATCATAGTCGGTGAAACGAGTAAATCGCTGGTACAGCACTTCGACCCTCATCATGAGTATCAAGTGCACACTATCCCAGGTATCAAAGACATGGTTGCTAAATTTAAGTAGTCGCGATTAATAAAGGACGGTTTGATGCTAGTCAATCTGAATGAGTTACTCCCAAGTGCTGCGGTATCTGACGGCGCAGTGGCCTGCTGTAACGTTTTTGGTATCGAAGAAGCAAAGTCGATTATTGCAGCTGCAGAATCACTGTCATTGCCGGTCATTCTTGCCGTCAACAAAGACATGGTAGATCTGGCTGGTGTAGAAGCCATGGGAGGCCTGTTAGTGCCTATGGCAAAAGCAAGCTCTGTGCCTGTGGTTGTTCACCTTGACCATTGCTACGAAGAAAAAATCGTTTATCGCGCCATTCATTCAGGCTTTAGCTCTGTGATGTTTGATGGCTCACAACTGCCGCTGGAAGAAAACATTCGCCGTACTCGCCAAGTGGTCGATGTTGCGCACGCGGTGGGTGTCTCCGTGGAAGGCGAATTGGGCTCTGTACCCTACGAAGAAGGGCGTGATCACATCAAGTCTATGTCCACTATTCCGGCGGAAGCCACAGTCTACTCACAAGAAAGTGGGATTGATGCGCTCGCTGTCTCTGTGGGTAATGTGCACCGAAAAACAGAAGCGAATAGCCCCATCGACTTCGAGCTGTTAAAGCAAATTGAAATGGCGACAACGCTACCTTTGGTCATTCACGGCACCACAGGTATTGCCGAGCCCGATCTGCTCAAACTTAAGCAGCAGCGAGTTGCAAAATTTAATGTTGGCACCACCCTTCGCATGGCTTTTGGAAATGCGATTCGTGAATGCATGGCGCAAGAGCCCAACAAATACGATAGTCAGTATTTCTCCGGTGAAGCCATGCCTGCGCTGCAAGCCGAAGCAGCCCGTGTCATTGCGCTGCTCGCCGCACGTCGTCGACCACTTATTAAGTAACCAACAGGATAACGCGTTGAATCAAACATTGGTTGGGCGCTGTCTTCAAAAAAGGATTTAACAATGAGTAAGGCACACCGCAAGTTAGGAAGACGATTAAGACTCGGTGTTATTGGTGGCGGCCCTGATTCATTTATCGGTTCCATCCACCGTTCAGCAGCGACCATGCATGAAGAGTTCGATGTGGTCGCTGGCGTGTTCTCCTCGAACCCTGAACGTTCAATTGCGGCAGGAAAGGCCATGGGGATCGCCCGCCCATACGGCGACCCAGATGCCCTCTTTGCCGGTGAAGCAAACGTGGATGACCCAATTGATGCGCTTGCCATCATGACACCCAATAACAGCCATTATATTCTGTCAATTCGCGCTTTAGATGCGGGCTTTAATGTCTTCTGTGAAAAGCCTCTTACCATGACAGAAGAGGAATCTGCTGACTTGGTCAAACGCGTTAAGGCCGCAGGAAAACGATATTGTGTGGCCTATGGTTACAGCGGTTACCCCATGGTGAGAGAAGCGAAAGAGCTGGTTGCGCAAGGCGTTATCGGTAACATCACTATGGTGCAAAGTAACTATGTGCAGGGGCATCTAGCGACGCTCACCGACTCAGAGCTATCTGGGTCAAACTGGCACATGAAACCCGAACTGGCTGGCCCTTCCCTGATTCTGGGAGACATCGCTACACACAGCTATCATTTGGCAAGCTATGTCATGGGGATGGAAGCGGCGTCTTTGAGTGCCGATGTCACCGCCGTGGTCGAAGGCCGAACTGCCGATGACTATTGCGGCATTCTTCTACGCTACCCCAACAACGCCAGAGGTGTTTTTTGGGTAACGCAGGCCGCAGCAGGTGGTGTTCATGGCTTGAACGTCACGCTACATGGCACCAAAGGGGGCATAGAGTGGCATCAGGAACAGCCCAATGAACTGCGGGTTAAACCGCTAGATCAACCGGCTTATGTGCTCACCAAAGGGGGCGTGGGGCTCACTGCCGCTGGAGAGCGCGTCTCTCATGTCGCCATTGGTCACCCAGAAGGTTACCGCGAAGCGTTTGCCAATCTTTACTACGATTTTGCATCTAACATCGTGGATGACATTTTGGGTGAAACACCCAACCCTTTAACGCTCTGCAACCCCACCGTTGAAGATGGTGCGTATGGAATGGCCTTTGTTTACGCCGCGGTGCGCTCATCAGAAAACGACGGTAAATGGGAGCCACTAAAAAACCTGACCTAATACCAAGTATGACGCGGCTTTGAGCGTTTCAATACGAGACGCCTCTCGTCCAATGATTCTATCGTTACCATGCTTTGCGAGCAGTTAACCGGTCGTCGGCCTGCTCGCCTTTTTCATTCTGATTTTCCTACTTTTGCTTTCCCTGCCTCTTCACGACTTCTACGTAGCAAGTGTCGCGACAACATATTCCTCGTCGCAAATAGATAACCTAAGCTTATAAATCAGACAACAGCCACCACCCAATTAACGATACATTGGGAGCGTAAATCAATAGAGATTGGAGGATCTATGAGTGACAAAAAAGTCGCACTTTTCGGTTGGCACCCAGACGTGGTTAACTACGACAAATGGCCTGGAATGAGCGCTGAGAAGCTCCTTGCCGCTCTAGAAGGAGACCGAGACAATTTGGTATCTCTCGGCTACAACGTGGTGCTTCACTATATTCGTGATGGTGAAACGGCATTCGAAACCGCGACAAAAGCGTTGGAAAATCAAGGTTATGATTGTGTGCTAATCGGTGCAGGCGTGCGTCGAGATGACGACCATTTCCTCGTCTTTGAACGTCTGGTCAATGCCGCACACATGGCAGCCCCTGAAGCCGCCATTTGCTTTAATACCAATCCAAGTGACACGGCTGACGCCATCAAACGTTGGATTTAACGTGTACGCTGCGTTTCAACTCAACGCGCATCACTGACACTATGTCCAGTCTTGTGGGGTTGCTAAGGAAAATAGGAAAATCGTGAATGACGGAACTGGAAGAAAGAGTCATTGATTGCCCATATTGCGGCGAATCTATTGAAGTGCTTATCGACAGTGAAGACAGCGGACAACAATACATCGAAGACTGCCAAGTATGTTGTCGACCTATTACCTTTTTCATCCAACAAGAAAACGATGGAAACCTATATATCTCAGTGCATCACGAAAATGATGCGTTCTGAGAGACGTCTCTTACAACAGCAACAAAACTTGCACGCTTCAAGGAAGAACAAACAATGAAAGCATCAACAATCGGGTTCAAACCTGATTACGAAGAAGACGCACCATCAGTCGAGGATGTCACTCACCTTACCGGCCTAGCGGTCATCGAATTTGGCGCACCTTGGTGTACTCATTGCCAAGGGGCACAGTCTGCCATCAGGGAAATTCTCGAACCAACGACCATGCTGCACATCAAGGTGTTTGATGGCAAAGGAAAGCGATTGGGGCGTCATTTCAAAGTCAAGCTGTGGCCAACAGTGATTGTGCTAAAAGACGGTGTAGAAGTCGCTCGCGTTGTTCGCCCCACAGAGGCACACGAGGTGCAAGATCTGCTGCAAGCCGCCGACGCTTAGCGACCCGAACAACACATTATGTAGGCCCTCGATGTGGGCCTGCACTCCTATTTAGTCTTGCTCGTGATGTTAGCCATCGCTGGCGATAACAGAACGCCGAGATGACTTAACGAAAAGCATGTTGAGCAGGCTCCTACGTTCATTATTACTCGACAACGTTCACCATCCACCATCGTTGCTGAACTTCCTAGATTACCGTGTAAGAAATGCCCCAACGCATGTTTAGCCAATATTTCAGGTGCGATGCATTCACCAAACAAATCCTGCTCCCATCTTTCGTTTAATCGTTAATCACTCGCTCAGCCCTGAGATCAAAATCAAGTATTGCTTTATGCACTTCGTGGTACATTCCCGCCGAATAATTCAGACAGTGATGGCGTGTTGCGTGCCGATAAGTGAAGGGCGGTAGCGTAAGAAGGCTCTGCCCCTTTTTTGAGCCAGAGTAGAAACTCATCAAAATTCTGCGCCACTGAATTTCCCATATCTCAGCTAATGACCGATAACGTATCTGTCGTGTTTTAAGTACTGGTTAAATATGCAGCCCTGATGGTGACGGTGCATAATCTTCAAATACACCGGTTTGTCTCTTTTTAACAACGTGACTTTTTCAGGTCAGATCTTAGTTTTATAAAACAGAACGTTACGCTTAATGGTAGAATGGCAGTTTGTTGTTATTGGACTAAATGGTGTGTTTAATTACACCATTTTTGGGTCTAATACACTGTTAAATGCCAGGAGGAAAAATGAGAACATCGGTAATTCAGCAATTGACCGCCAGATCTCGTGGTGTTCAAGAGGCAAGAAAGTTTCAACATTTCAATTTAGATTCACCTCAGCCGTTAATTGAAACAGCCAAAGATATAATGTCTACCGTACAGCCTAGTTTTGGTGCATGTGCCATGTTGAGTGCAGCATGGGCTGGCATGTTAAATGATCACTATGACATCCCTGCGATTGTTGTTGCTGGTGACCTAAAAATTGAAGGTAAGCGCGTTTTCAAGTGTAAGAAAAATATATCGGTAAGCGGAAGCACAGAAAAATTTCTAAATCAAAAGTGGGATGGTCATTGCTGGATAGAAATAGATGGCTTTATCGGTGATCTGTCAATCTTTAGAACAGCATACTCGTTAGAGCATCCAAGTGTGTTGAGACAGTTTATTGAATCAAATTTTGGTCTAGGGCGTGGGGCTATGCTTTCTCCAGTTAAGGATATACCTCAAGGTATGCAGTACATTCCCAAATTTGTGTTAGATGATACTCAGGTCAATGGGCTTATTGCTGGCTTGGGTTATCAACTTGAACAAGATATTTAACAAAACGCTCAAACCGACACTCAACGCTCGGCATTTTTGCTTCGCAAAAGTTTATGCCAAGGTTTTGTGCGGCTTAGCTCAGCGTTATACGAGAAATAGGCATGGAGACTGTCCTAGATTTCCTAAGTGGAAAATACAGGCTGAGCACAACACCTCATGAAATGAGAATGTCTCATTGGGTGTACGCACCAGTAATCATCGACATTGAGACCAACGAAATTATCCTAAATCTCGAAGGCAATATATGGGATTTGCGTTCAGCTGGTGAATCACAAGATTCAATCATTCTAAAATTGTCTCGCTACCCTGATGGAGTAACTGAGTATACAGTCGAAATTATTCCAGATGCTGCAACTGCAATTGTTGAAGGCGTCAGTTTGTCGGTAACTAGAATTGTCCAATTTTTGGATGCCCTCGTATAACAAGGGCTTTGAAGGCGGACGATAAAACGACTTTATATGCCTTATGGATGACAAATAAATGGCAAGGATCCGATATTATCTAGGCTCAAATGATTTGGAAGCTGATATAGATATAGAGTTAGAGCTATGTTGTGGTGGTATAGGTAATGGGTATCAAATTTTTAGTTGTGGCGTCAAAGTATGCGATATTAAATATGGTCGTGTATTTTTCCTCAATGATTGCTTGAATAGAGTTTCCCTGAATTGGAGAAAATCTGCATGGATACTTGGTGGGAAATCTCAGACAAAAATAGAACTAATAGTACGAGGCTTGTCCTACTATTTTGAAGGTGACGAGGTTGCGACAATTAAATTTGGCGGCTCTATTTTTCGTTCAATTTTTGAGCTTTTAAGAGGTAATGGTTGGATAGAACCCAGAGTTTACCATGAAATCTACTTCGATGAAGCACTAATACTTCCGGAATATGCTCTAAGTATATTAGTTGTAGATACTGAGTCTTAGAGAAAAGCTGATGTGATTGAATTATACCTCCTAAAAAAACTTCGCGGCTTTAGTTTTAACTCGCTGCGCTCAAAAAATACGGCGCAATATTGGGGACCGCAATATTGGGCACGCAATATTGGGGACAGGCACTTTAAGAAAAGTATCATGCTATCAATTACATGTGATTAGTGTCCCCAAGCTCAAAGGCGCTCATTAAAGATGAATGGTTGCCTTTTGAGCGATATCCTTTTCATATTGTTTGATTGCCAACCATTTTCATTACTAATGACTAAAGCCCGTTCATCCCTCATCAGCATCGACGCGACTCCTTATTACCACTGCGTTTCACGCTGTGTTCGTCGCACGTTTCTTTGTGGATATGATGAACAAGCACAACAATCCTATGAACACCGCAGAGGGTGGATTGAGAATCGCCTGTTGGCCTTAGCCAACGCATTCTGTATTGATGTTTGTGCGTATGCCATCATGAGTAATCACTATCATGTGGTGTTGCACATCAATGCTGAGAAAGCCAAAAAATTGAGCCAACATGATGTTGTTGAGCGCTGGTTGGCCTTTCATCAAGGGCCCTCCCTCATTCAACGGTTTGTTCAAGGCGATGAGCTTTCAGAATCGGAAGCGGAAAGATGCAGTGACATGATTGAAGTGTGGCGAGAGCGCCTGATGTCAATCAGTTGGTTCATGCGATTGTTAAACCAACACATTGCGTCAGAAGCTAACCGCGAAGACAAATGCACCGGTCATTTCTGGGAAGGCCGGTTTAAAAGCCAGGCGTTACTCGATGAAAAAGC
>NZ_JAKJSE010000022.1:0-135417 GCF_050336585.1 Enterovibrio makurazakiensis | reverse complement strand
GGCAATATCGGTCCTTTCCAAGTCCTGCAATGGCCGGGCGTGATGGAAACACCAGAACAAGATATGGACGTGATCAATAAAGCCCTCATGAGCGGCTTTGATGAAGCTGTCGATGATTTCATTGCCGCACGTGCAAGCGAAGGCGCAAACATGAAAGCACTGATCGAGCAGCGCCTTGATGGAATTGCATCAGAAGTCGTGAAAGTACGCGCTAAGATGCCTGAAATTCTAAATTGGCAGCGTGAACGTCTTATCACCAAACTAGAAGAAGCCAAGATTGAGCTAGATGCGAACCGCGTTGAGCAAGAAATCATTCTGCTGGCACAAAAGTCTGACGTTGCTGAAGAGCTTGATCGCCTAGACTCTCATGTATCAGAAGCCAATAAAATCCTGAAAAAAGGCGGCGCATGTGGCCGACGTTTGGATTTCATGATGCAAGAATTTAACCGCGAGTCGAACACACTGGCGTCAAAATCTATCAGCACTGAAACCACCGCATCAGGCGTTGAGTTGAAAGTACTTATCGAACAAATGCGCGAGCAAATTCAGAATATCGAATAATGCCAACGCAATTTAGATAAAAAAACACCCAGTCATAACTGGGTGTTTTTTTTAGAACAAGCCTTTTGATTTCAGCTTCTGTACTGATGCCATCTTCTGGCTCAGCACTTCGCCTGCTGGCTCTAACTCTTCTTCCTCTGACACCTTGGCAACCACGTTGCCAGACGACAAGTTTCGAATCATCGAGTTTTGCATCGTCAACAGGGTTTTCAGCTCCGCGATTTCTCGCTTCAAGTTAAGTTGACGCATCTCTGCCGCCAACTCTTGCTTGAGCGATTCAACCGAACCAATCAGGCTTTCCATGTTGGCAGTGACAGGCTGTAAACCATTCATCGCCTCTTGGATACACGCTAACGTGCTGTCCAACTCGGGTAGCTGAGACATCGAAGTATCGTCTGATTCACGCTGACGCTCCGAACTCATGATTTGCTGAAGCTGGTCAGTGATATCACCAAGCATATTCAACACTGGCGTAGTATCCACCGCGTCTTTCAACGCGTGCAGCATGTCAGGTTCAATCCCTGTACTCGCTGGAGCCGCATCAATGTTGTAACCACACAGACGTAGCTGATGCTTCAACATATCCACATTGACAGTATCTTCCGCCAACGAAGAGGCCAAGAACTCACACAGCTTAGGGCTGAGCAAGTAAAGGAAAACACCCGCCAGATAAATATCTTTGTGCATGTGCAAGCGATGGTGAAGCTCAACACCCGCAGAGGGGTCAGCTACCAGCAACTTGCGTTCTTTTACCCAGTCACGCATCACCCCAACCGCATAGCGGTCAGAGTTAGAATTAACAGGGTCGAGGTAAATGGAAAAGTTAACCCGCTTATGCTGGTTACTCATCACCCACTCCTACAAGTGCCTCTGGTGCAACGTCTACCGCATCGCCCATGTCCGAGTGGTACATGCAAAGCTCACGCGCCAACGCAGATTGTGAGTCGTGAATCAACACAACGCGATCGCCCAAGGTTTCGTACGCTTTTGCGATTGCAGGATAAATCAGCGCAGCACCGCCACCCACCAAGTAGACACGGTTAGGGTTTTTCGAGAATTTCTTCGCTTCGTACGCCACTGACGCACCAAGCTCTTCAATTTTCGTGTTGATCTTGTTGATGATTTTTTCGATTTGGCTTTCATCGTTGACCACATCTTTCACGAACGACAAGTCGTGACGACGTTTAATCAATTCATTAGACACCAAGTAGCTTGAATCGCTGTCTGCCGCTGCCAACGCTTTACGCGCAGCATCTGTCACCATGGAAACGCCGATTTCGTTGTTACCGTAAACCGCAGACACATCGTCAAACTCACCAACGATAATACCCATGTCTAGCGTTGTACCACCGCAGTCCACGACCAATGAGCGAGTGAATTCATTACAGTCTGAATTCATCAGCGTCGACATCACCGCTGGCAAGCTTTCAGGCATCACTTCAACATCAACGATGTCGAATAGCTCGCCTTTGTTTAGGCGAATGCTGCGCATCAAGTTGTTACGCTTTTTCTCGATTTTGTGTTCATTGCGTTGGCAGTCTTCTGAGTTATAGAACTCAGTGATCGGCAGCGTAACTACAAGCTTCACAGGCTGTGGCTCAATGCCGGTTTGCATCAATGCGTGATGAACCGCTAGCAGGTTCAGGTCGCCATACTGGTAATCAACGTGCGTGGTTTCCAGCGCTTTATCTGAGGTCGCATCATAGGTGTACTTGGTGGTACCGATCTCGTAGTTGAAGACCTTCTTATCTCTCAACAGAGCAGCACTCTTCCAATCCTTACGGAACGAGTTCGGAGAGATTACCGTCTTAAGCTGATTGTCCGCAATCCAGCTCACTTTCACATTGGTAGAGCCATCGTCTACAGCAATTTTTAAGGTCGAAATTGACATTTTACTACTCACTTTCCGAGACCCAGACACAAGACAGAATGTGTCTCGTTACAACGCAAGATAGCCAGATTTTTAGTCAGCAGGCATCTTGGCGTCAATTAAGTCTTCAACAGATAAAAAACATGAACTGAGTCGCATTTATACGCAACAATTCATCAGAATCGCGGGATTATACAAACAACTGTCCAAGAAACCAGCGCTAACTCACTTTCAATAGCAGCAGCGGTAGCATCGCGGAATCAACATCAAATCTTCCCTTCATGTTTTCAAGCACCTTGGGGAATTTACCGCCATGACTACGTGCGCGATGATAGCTTTGTACCACCAACACAAAATCATCGTCCGTCAGCGTTGCGTCTGCAGCCAATAGGCATAGAGCACCGCGCAAGTAGAAAAAATCCACGATGATTTGGCTAAATTGCTCGTACATGTTTTCCGCAGGGAAATCCAATTCATACATTTGGTAAATGAAATAATTCACCCAAACATGGGCACGTTCATCCATGTAACGTTGGTAGTTGCCAGCAAAGCCACCTTCTAAAACGGCTTGCTGCTGGGCAACGTCATCCCCCGCCTCGATAAGCGCACTTTTCATGCGTTCATGCAGCTTCTCTAGTCGCTCAAGTATCAGCGGTTTCTTATCAAGAATATTCACTGCAAATAGCGCGTTGTAGCCTTTTAACAGGTAAGACGCATGCAGTTGCGTCACGGCAGGCATTCCCTCATAAAACTCCGCAATGCTGCCATCTTGGATCTGTGCAATCACCTGATCGAACGCATCAGCCTGCTCTTCGGCTGGCACTTGAGAAAGGTGCTTGATGGCAAAGCCAAAGGTAAACAAACGCTGCTCTAGCGGCATGCTTTGTTCAGACAGCAACAGAACAAACAACTCACGCACTGCGTCGTGATGAGCAGGGCGTTGGTAAGGGGCTGGTTTGAATGCCACCTCTTGAGTCACCTTGGAATCAAACGACATGGCGTCAGGGTTCAGCAACGCTTTACGCACGGCCTCAGGGCAAGACAGCGTCAAACTGTGCTGCACCTGATTGCCACGCACTTTTACAAGACGCGGGTAGGTCTTACAGGTGTTCGACAGTCGCGTGTGTCCATGTTCGGCATGCACTTCACACAAACCGCTTTCCATACGAAACGGGCAGTTACCTTGCTGGTTTAGCTTAATTTTGGCATATGCCGCTTGTCCGCGAGTACGTTCAATCACCTCGGCAGCTTTAGCTTTAAAGGCGCTTTTTCGCGTCATAAACTGGTACGTGCTTTTGTCGATATTCACGTTCCAGCTATGGCAACAATGGTCTTCACACGCTGAACCGGTGCAAGCAAACTCTTTATAAAATTGAGGTGTTACGGTTATTTTATTCATCGCTACTTATTCATTGTCACTGTGTCATCGCGGCTACAGGGGCGTCACGGTTACTGCGTCATCGCTTCTAAACGGGAAACGGGTTGATTCTCCCGCGCAAATTGTTTGGCTTGTTTAACGGCATCGCCGTCGTTTATCGGTGTTTCAAGCGCTCGAGGGTCGGAGCCAAACAAGCGAATCAGTTGGTTATCTGCTTCTTTGGTTAAAATCAAAAACTCGATACGGCGGTTTTTGCCACTTTTGGGGTCAGCCGTGTCTATCAACATCCGATCTGCCATCGCCAGCACTTGAAGAACATGGCTTTCAGGCAAACCCGACGCCACCAGCACTTGGCGAGCTTTTAATGCGCGATCGCCAGACAACTCCCAGTTGGAGTAACCTTCCGCGATGTAACGCGTGGAATCGGTATGACCGCTGACAATTAGTCGGTTTTGAACACGCCCAAGCACAGGCGCCAACGCGTACAACACATCTTCGAAGAACGGCGTCATAACCACGCTTCCTCGGTCAAACATCAGTTTGTTTGTGCTGTCTTGAATGCGAATGCGTAGCCCTTGCGGCACGATTTCCATATGAATGTTTTCCATGGCGCCGAGAGATTCCGCAATCTCTTCTAAAGCAATCGCCATGGCGGTCAGTTGGGCGGTATCAAGGTACTTGCCTTCCATCATGGAAAGCAGCTTGTCGCCTCGGCCTGCATTATTGCCGCGCTCCCCTTGAGGCACTTCTTCATGTAACGAGGTGCCAAGCTGATTTGAACCCGTCAGCGTAGAGTTAATCGGGTTTTCAAACGGCGACGCTTGTCCGTCAAAATCAATCGGGAACGGGCTATTTCGGATGTCGAATAGGTTATCCATGCTGTCGAACATGCTGCTTTGTTGAAGCATGTACTGGATCTCTTCGCGCTCATCTTCTGAGGCGATTTCCATGATCCAAAGCACCATAAAAAAGGCCATCATGGCGATAGCAAAGTCAGCAAACGCCACCTTCCACGCACCACCATGGTGTTCGTCGTGATCGCCACGGCGACGTTTCTTAATAATGATGATGTTTTTCTTATCATCCGCCATGGCTTAGTCTCGCACCATCCATTCTTCCATCTCTGAAAACGTAGGCTTGTACTCGCTATACAGCAGACGACGGCCTGCATCCAAGGCCAAAATGGTTGGCTTGCCTTGCGCTTGTGCCACAAGAATGGTCGAGATCATGCGCAGTGCCATCATCTCTTTTTTCACCATGCTGGCGATGCTCGACGCTAATGGGTCAAATACCCCGTAAGCCATAAGAACACCGAAGAAAGTACCCACCAGTGCCGCTGCCACTTTGACACCAATTAGCGTCAGCGAACCGCCAATGTTCTGCATGGTCACAACAATACCCAGTACCGCCGCAACGATACCAAAACCCGGCATTGCTTCACCGGTTTTAGCCACCGCTTTCGATGGGCGCATCAAGTCGCTTTCCAGCGCCTCTAGCTCCAGTTCAAAAGCCGCCTCTAGGTCGTAGTGGCTCATCTTACCCATAGCAATCATGCGCAAGTTATCGGTGATAAAAGGCAGCATCACTGAAGAGTTTGCAATCTGAGGGTAGCGGGCAAATATCTCACTTCTTTCTGGATTTTCGATGTGGTCATCAAGCTTTTTCAAGCCGTCTTTTCGCACAATTTCGAGCAGCTCATACATCAATTGCAAGACGGACTTAAAGTAATCATCGCCATAGCCTTTACCCAGCGTCATTTTCAAGCGGGTGAGTATGTTTTTAAGTACCGAAGAAGGGTTTGCAATCACCATGGCTCCCACAGCGGCGCCGAGAATAATCACAAATTCGGGTGGCTGCCATAGCGCCATGACCTTGCCGGTCGCCATGACATAGCCACCGAGAACACTGGCAAAAACAACGATAAATCCCAGTATTACCTGCATATAAGAACGACTCCGCTATGCCAACGTCCAGTCAGCTAATTTCTGTTGAAGGGTAGTAAGTGCTTTTTTTTGTATTTGGCTGATTCGGGCTTCCGTGAGATCGAACACTAAGGCGATCTCTTTCAGGCTCATCTCGTGCTCAAAATAAAAGCTCATGACGATTTGTTCACGCTGGGTCAATGTTGCAAGTGCCGCCTTCAGAGACTGACGCATCTTTTCCTTCTCGACCTTTTCGCAATACACCGCGAGATCCGGAAACGCAGCATTGTCTTCCTGCATGGACTCAAAACTTTGTGGACTCTCCGCTTCGTGCGCCAACTTCAATTGACGCACCTCGCTGACCGACACACCCACAGCGTGTGCCAGTTCTAATTCCGTTGGTACTCGGCCTAACGCTTTCGCCACAGCCTTTTCATGGTCACGCAGTTGATGGGTTTTTTGACGCAACTGACGAGGGCGCCAGTCCAGCCGACGCAGCTCGTCGAGGATCGCGCCTCTAACCCGAGAAGACGCAAGTTTTCTCAGTGCTGTTTCGTCTTCATCCGGGTAGCGGCGGACAGTGTCGAGCAAGGCCATCAGGCCAATTTGCTCCATATCCTCAGTGCTCATCACGGTGTTAGCCTGTATCGACAGATGGCTGACCACCCGTTTCACCACGCCAGCAAGCTGAGTCAACAAACGTTGCTCTCTCGCTTTATTGCTCACCTGATTGTGCTGCTGATAGGCTTCTAAGCCTGTCACCGCTGCCGACGCTATCATCAGCCCCTGCTCCTTTTCACTGCACAACCAGCTTGGTGATCAACACGCGTTCAAGCCCTTTAGAGCCGGTCATCTCATTCATTTGAGCCTGAAGAACATCACGTAGCTCGTCTTCCAACACTGGCAAGCTGCCAGATACAGAAAGGTTGTCGAAAGTCTTTCCGTTGAGTAATTTCACTACCGCATTGCGTAGCACTGGCATCATCTCTGTCATTGCCGCTTGCTGCTCGGGGTCGTAAGTCATCAATGACAGTTCGAGCATCAAGTAATGCAGGCGACTCTCCCCTTCCACGCTCACCACAAAACGTGGCATTGAGATAAATTGCGGCTTTTTCACCATGGCCATCGGCGCAATGTCGCTGTCTGCACTGACTTCCACGAAGTTGCTATTTTTCTGTGAATAGAAGAACCAACCGCCGGCTGCAAGCGCCAGCAACACCACACTCACTATCGCTAGAATGAGAAACGTCTTCTTTTTTGGTTGTTCTTCCGTCGCTACATTTGTCATGACATGCTCTAAATTGGGTTAAACCACAGACTCATAACGGCTTAAACCGCCACGGTCAGAAGAAAGGGACAAGGACGATTCTTGGGTGTGATTGCTCATCACCGTCCGGTTATCACCTTGTTCGGACTGAGATTGCCCTTGGTCTTGTTGCAAACCGCTAGATACCGACACATCCGCCAGCTGAAGTTGGCTTTGCTCAATATCAAAACGCAGGCGATCCGCATGCGCAGAAAGCGCCTCGCGTAACTGAGGATGGGCAGCCGCAATGTGCACACTCAGCTTGTCACCTTCCATTCGCAGGGTGATATCCAGTTTGCCTAGCTCTGGTGGGTCAAGGCGCACGTGGGCAAGCTGAACATTGTCTTGGCTGTTAAAGCGAAGACGAGCGCGCAGTTGATCCACTAATTCGCGTCCCCACTCGGGCTGTGTAATATCCACCGAGGCACTCAGTTGTTGTGCTGTCGGTGCAGTCGTTGAACTGGTTGCCACAAGGTTTTGCGCAGGTGCACGAACGTTAGCTTGAAGCGATTGCAGCCCAGACATCAACATGCGCTCTGGCGCGACATCGTTAATAGACAGCATGAACTCAGGCATAGACGCGGCTTGGCGAAGCGTAAACTCAGGCTTCACATCAACGTGCAGTGCTGGCGCATCATGTTGAGCATTAGCCCCCTGCAGCCCGTTTAACGCATTCGCATTCACATGGGTGTTTTGGGTTGAAGAGCTGCTTTGGGTTGAACCTTGACTCGCAGCCTGTTCCAAAAACTGTTTCGCAAACCCATCCAACGTGGTTTGGCGCAGGGTTCGACTCACCAATGGCAATGCATCGGCCAACTGAGACAACGAAAGTTCGCCGCGTGCCACTTGATTGAATACCCCTTCAAGGGCGCTCATCAAAGGGGCTGGCAACACCATGCCTGATGCTGTTAACTGCTGTTGCAGTTTCGCCATCAAATCTGCCGGAGACATGTCGCCTTGTTGCAGCGACAACATCCACTGGCTTATTTGCTCATGCTCCTCAGACGAAAGTTGCGGAAAGGCATTTTCAAGCGCCTCCGTTAACGCTTCTTTGGTGTTTTGCGCCTCTTGAGACGCCTCTGTGCTCTCACCGTTTTCCACCGCGTGATTCGCGTCTGGCTTTTGGCTGGCATCTTGATGCGAGACATCGTTACTTGAAGCGGCATTTGCCTGTTCAGTAAACGAGGGCTGAGACGATTCAACGCCAGAGTGAGGCGATGTCGAGGAATTATTCGCACTGATCGTCGTGCCTGCAGCGACCGCTGCAGAAGGCCCTTTTGGGGCAGAAAGTGAAATCTGCATGGATCTAATTACTCATGGTGCCCAAGGTAAGCCATCACACCCTGTTTGGTGGCTTCTTGTTGTGACAGTTGAAGCCGAATACGGGCTTTTTCCCCTTGCCCCTCAGTGATCATCTTGCTGTAAAGCGTATTGAGCTTCGCCAATTCCGCTTTCGCTTCAGCGCCGAGCGGTTGCTTTTGCAGTTTAGGCAGCGCACGCTGAAGCTTGGTATCCAGATCGCCAAGCGCCGCCCAATCTCCGGCATCAAGCGCTTGCTCAAAGTCGACGTAAAGGCGGCGAAGTTGTTGCGCGGTATTGCTACCCGCAGCTGGCATCACTCGGGACGGTCGGATCACCGTGCAACCTCAACCTTTTCAGGTTTCAGTACCACCCAGCCCTCAAGGATTTGGGTAACAAGGCTCACAACTTCATCAATGCCTGCCACTTCATTGCGCAGGTTGGCTTCAAACAAACGACGACCACAGTAGTCATACAAGCGGTACAACTCTTGTGTTACGTCACCGCCTTTTTCCTCGTCCAGCACCGAACTTAAGCCGTTGAGAATGTCGAGGCACTTTGAAATGGTCATGCCCTTGTCGGCAATCTGGCCGCGCTCCATGAAGCCGCGTGCGCGGCCCAAGTTTTCCAGCAAGCCTTCAAGCAACATCTGGATCAGACGGTGCGGGCTAGCCGATGCCGCTTGCGCGTGGTTTTTCGAATGTTGGTAGGCACCTAAGCCTTCATCAATAATCATGGTGTGACCTGAATTACATCAACATGCTGATCAGCATGCTTTGGGTTTGGTTCATCTGGGCGATTTGACTATCCATCTTGGCGTAGTAATCACGCAGGGAAATGGTTTTGGCTTCCATGCGGATATCTAGCGTTTCGCGCTCTTCGCCCAAACGCTTATTGTCTTGCTCTAAACGATCCTGACGGATATCAAACAAGCCGCCGTTTTTGTGGTAATCGTCCAGCACCGTCAGCATCTTGGTCATAACACCAGGCTGAGTTTCGTCGAGCGGATCGCCCATGAACAGGTTGGCGATTTCATCGAAGTTATCTTCCAGCGCCTTGTCCATCTTGGTCTGGTCGATTTCCAGCGTGCCGCTCACCGAGGTAGTGATACCCAGCTGTGACAAGGTCTCTAAGGTAGACGAACTGTACTCCGCCGAAATAACCTCACGTAGGCGCGACACCATGGAACGCACACCCGCATCGCCCGACAGCGCAGCAGCGCCGTCTTCGCTCGATTTGGTGTAGGTGTTCACGGTTTCCATGACTTTGTTGTAGCTGTCGACGAATTTTTTCACCGTGTCTTTCACACCGGATTCGTCGCGCTCAATATTGACGTTCACCTTGCCTGGCTCTTTTAGCGTCAGAGTGATGCCATCAATCACGTTTTCCATTTTATTGGAGCTAGAGGTCAGCTCCATGGTGCCAAACATGACTTTGGCATCTTGTCCTGCTTGCAGGTTTTTATGGCCTTCGACCATGGTGCCCGTCACCACCAACGGATTGGTCGTATCATTTGGGGTCACGGTAAAGCCGTTCGCCACACCGGTGTCGGTCGCATTGAGCACCAAGCTCACATTGTCGCCACTGCGCACCAGTGTTGCTTTTACGCCGTCGTTATTCGGGTCGCTATTGATTGCGACTTGTACTTCTTCCAGCGTCACCCCTTCGTTTTTCAAACGGGTGATTTTGTCGTCGTAGCTTTTCTGGCCTTCGTTAAAGGTATCAAGGCGACTTTGATCGAAATCTTTGTGTGTCGAGTCAGTCAGGATTTTCTCGGCTTCTGCCTTCCCTTCTGGGGTCTCTAAATCCAGCTTGAATTCAGTGGCAATGTTTTCCAGCGTGCGGGTTTTATGTTCTTCTTTTTTAGTTACCTGCTCGCCTTCTAACTTGGTAGCCAGCGCCGCGATATCCACCTCAACGGTTTTACCGTTGGCGGTAAAACCGACGTTACCGCTCTTTAGGTAGCTGTCTTTGCCCAACGAGATCAGCTGATCGCGCTGGGATTGCGCCAGTTGAGTCACATCAAAGTTATACTCACCCGCCACCGCACCATCACCAACAACGATGCCTAGCACATCTTCGTTGCTTAGTGCAGCCTTGAGCTTTTCCAACTCCGAGGCCGAATTCAAATCTTCCACCGTGTCGCGGAAGCTGTTGATGGTGTTTTGAATTTCTTTCAACGCGTCCATTTCGGCAGTATTCATGCCTTCTTGACGGTTGAGTTGGTTGTCTTTCGGTGCGCGCTCGGCGGCAACAATCACTTCGATCATTGAGTTAAAATCAATGCCCGAACCAATACCTGTCATAAACATACGGCGTCTCCTGTCGTGGCCGAGCCAGCCTGCACGTTGCAGCTAGCACCCATGGTGCCCCTGTGGCTTCATGGCATATAAAGCAAAAAACATACCATTATATTTTTTGCTTTATATTCATGTAAATACAGCGATTTATTTAGGGATAAATGATTTTCTAGAGGATCAGATACAAAACGAGCGGAAGTGAAACTTCCGCTCGGAATTGCTATTCGGAAAAGCCAATCGACAAAGCCATTCAAATAGACGCGTCGATAAGCGATTCGAAATGCTCGTCGATTAACGAAGTAGCTGAGAAACCATGCTTGGCATTTGGTTCGCTTGAGAAAGCACAGTGATGCCTGCTTGCATCATGGTGTTTTGCTTAGTCATGTTGGCAGATTCTGCCGCGATGTCTGCGTCCATGATACGGCCTTTAGCCACAGACATGTTCTCTGCGATGTTGCCAAGGTTGTTGATGGTAGATTGGAAGCGGTTTTGGGTAGCACCCAAATCAGCACGTACTGCGCCAACTGCATCGATCATCGCATCGATGTTTTGCATCGCGTCACCCGCAGATGCTGCGTCAGTTAGGCCTGCAGCCAACTTAGACGTATCCAGTGCTGAGCTGTCTAGTTTCACGCTGATGACGTTTGCATCATCAAATACAGAAGAGCTTACACCCGCAGTTTCCATCGCTGTCGCAAGAGCAGTCAGATCATTAGTACCGTTGCCATCTGCATCGTCGTTAGCAGGAGTCACACCCGCTGCTGCTTGACCAAGCGCAAGTTTATCTTGCTGCTCTTGAGTCAAAGCAGCGATATCAGCAGCTTCGAAGCCATCAGCAGCAGCTAGATTTGTTCCTAGCGCAGCGTTAATTGCTAACGCTTCGTCTGCAGTAAGAGCAGTATCGTCAGCAGGCGTCAATTTAGCTAAGTCAGCACCGCCAAGCGCCGCTTTCACATCCGCAACCACTTGCGTCGCATCTGCTTTGTTCACTGTAGAAGGATCTTTCACATCAACATCTGCACCCACTTGGAAATCAACACCGGTGCCTAGCTTGTCAAACAACTTCTCGCCTTTACCGTAAGTGGTGGTTTCTACGATACGGTCCAGTTCTTTAGTTAGCGCGGTGAACTCTTTGTTCAGTGCTGCACGGTCAGAATCAGAGTTAGTGCCGTTCTTTGCTTGCACAGACAGGTCACGTTGACGCTGTAGGATGTTGGTGAATTCTTGTAGTGCGCCTTCCGCAGTTTGTGACATAGAGATGCCATCGTTCGCATTGCGTTGTGCCACTTTCAGACCGTTAGTCTGAGAAGTCATGCGGTTAGCGATTTGTAGACCTGCAGCGTCGTCTTTTGCGCTGTTGATGCGTAGGCCAGTAGACAGACGTTGTAGTGACGTGTTTAGTGAACCTTGAGTAGAAGTCAGGTTACGCTGTGCGTTCATTGACGCAAAGTTAGTATTGATGGACATTGACATGAGTGTATTCCTCTTTCGCGATACATAGGGTTTCAGCGCGGCGTAATGGCCATCTGACCCAGTTCAATTTGGTTACATCTGATAAAGACGACCATTCGCGGCAGAGACTTAAACGCTAAAACGAAAAAAAATCGCAGAAAAGCGTGAGGCGGGTTCAAGGGTGGTAACGCGCGGTTAAAAACAGAAATAGTCTTAGCGCCTAGCGTACGCTTTAGGCACAAAAAAAGAGGTGGGTTTCCCCGCCTCTTTCTTGGTTAACTGGCGTTTCTAAGCGCTTATTCGAGCAGAGCAACCACGTTGTGGCGCGTTGCATTGGCTTGTGCCAGCAGTGTCGGCACCGCATTGCTGACCAGTTGCAAGGTGATGCCTTCTGGCAGGTTGAACCAAGTGGCACTGAGTGCGCCGCTGTCTGTCACCATGGTGGAAGTCACTGGCTTGGTAAACGCCGTTTGCGCCAAATCCGCGTCGAGTTGTTTTTGCTTGTCGTCTAGCGCTTGAAGCGACTGACGTACGCTTTGCAGTACGCGCTCAATCTCCCCCAACGCTTTACGCACCGACTCTGGTTTATTGAAATCCAGCGCTTCTATGTCTGGGCTGGCTTTGTCCGTGGTTTCCACTTTGGCTTTTATCGGGTTACCTGCAGGTAGAATCTGCCCACTGCCAGAAACCCAAATACCGCCTTTCACTTCAGACCAACGGCTTTTATCAACGCTAAACGACAGTTCGCCGTATTTGTCTAAGCCCACTTGAATGTCTCGCGATGCCAGCGCTTTGTTCAAGCTTTCTGCCACATCACGCGGGGCATCTTCCCAGCTCACACGCGCACGCACCGAGCTTGGTTGCCCGCTATCAAACTGAAAACGTAACACTTCGTCTTGGTTTCGCCAGCCGTTCAGGCGTAAGCCTTTGACGGTGAAACCCGTTTGCTGGCTGTCACCGCGTAAACGCGGAGAGAGATCGTGAAACAGCAGTGGTTCGCCATCGTACTGGGCTTCTTTACTCAGTTTGGCGAGACGGTTTTTCATGTGGCCAAGCGATTGCTGAAGCTGCTGCTTCTCGCCTTCACGTGCTTGCAAGGTTCTACGGCCAAGCTGGCGCAGTTGCTCCAGCATGTTGACGGCTTCTTTCAACGCCTGTGCAGCACTTTCGGCATGCGCGACTTGTTGGTGGCGTGCACTGGTTTCAGCCAGTTGCCCACGTCGGTTGCCTTTACCAAAAGGCTGTTGGCGCTCTTCTGCCTGCTGATCGCGCTCGCGTTTCGGTTCGACGCGCTGAACGCCACCTATCGGCTGCGAGGAAACGCGGTCTAGCGATGAGCCAGAGGTCGAGGTGACCTGAGGCTGACTGGTATTAATATGACTAACCACAGTGCACTCTTAATGGGATGTATTTTAGCGTTTGTTTAACAGCGTTATGGTCAATAAAGAGCCATTAGCCCTTTACATCATTTTAAACAAAGACAGGTTTTGGATCTTGGTGTACGACATTTGGGTCGCTTGTAGCGCGGCCATGTGCGTGTTGAGACGCAAGATCGCCTCACTGTAATCGAGATCTTCGACTTCGCCAATCAGATTATCATTCATCAATGCATTGTCTTCATGCGACCCTGAGATGCGATCTAACGAAGCGCGTTGTCCACCCACTTCGGTCAAGACTTGACCCATGCCGTCCATCACGCCCGTGACGTTTGATTGCGCATTGGTGACTGAGCTGGTCAGTGCGCTGCCCGTCACACCCGGGTCACGCAGGTCTTTCACTAATGAATCCAAAGTATTGAAGATGTCGCTACCGTCTGATGCGCCGTTGAAAAACAGGTCACTGGCGGTCTGGTTAGCCGGCACATTGCTCGACTCCGCGACCGAGACCATGCGCTGTTCATCGTTACCTTGAAACACGAATTTGCCGGTTTCAGGGTCACGCGCCACCGCTTCACTGTCGGTTTTGGTACCAGAAAAAATATAATCGCCGTTCGGGTTTTTGCTGTTGGCTTCACCTACCAGTTGGTCAAGCAAGCCTTCAAGCTCGCTGGCAATGGCTTCTCGACCACCCATTTCGCTGTTGCTGGCATTCAAGACGCTGGTCACCAACTCTTCAACACGCAACATGGCATTGTGCGACGCATCAATATGCGATTCGGTCAGTCCCAACTGTTTTTCGAGGTTGGTGATGTTTTTCTGAAATTGAGAGATGTTGGACTGCTCTCGGTTGAGCATCATCACTTGCACCGCACCGAGTGGATCGTCCGAGGCTGCCAGCATCTTTTTCTGGGTGCCCATTTGCGCTAGGGCCGTGTTCACGCCAGAGGTTGAGTTCTGGATGCTGGTGAACATCATGTCGTTAAGTTGAGATGAGCTTAAACGCATTTTGAATCCTCGCCGATCAGTTAAACATGCTCATGGTAATGTCCAACAGCTGCTGCGCTGTGGAGATCACCTTGGAGTTGGCTTGATACATTTGGGTAAACTGCATCAAACTCACCGCTTCTTCATCAAGGTTCACACCACTGATGCTTTCGCGAGCGTTCTCTGCATGCTTCAACTGACTTTCTGCTGATGTCATGTCGGTTTTCGACTGCGACGTTTTAATCGCCCAATCACCACTCAAACCGGTATACGCGGTATAAAGTGATTTGCCGTTGATACTGTCGATGGCGTTGCCATACTTCTCAGCATCGGCGGCTGATAGCGTGGTTTTATCAATGTTGATTTCGGCATTTTTCAGGCCGATTAGCGCTTGTAAGTTGTCACTATTACCCGGCTCATCAACGGTACCGTTACCCGCAAATGCCAGCTCTTTCGGGTCTGTTACCAGCAAGGTAAGGTTTTTGGCTGCGCCTTCAATTTGATCAACACCGCCAAACACAGGTTTACCTGGGTTGCCATTCAGATCCACACCTTGGGTGTGTTGCGCGTTGAATTGCGTCGCAAAGCTGTATGCCATCACGTCGAGCTCATGCTCGAGATCGCTCAAGTGCTCATCGCGGTAATTCACCAAACCACCAATGGTGCCACCCACATTGTGGTTAAGAGCAAACTTGCTATCACCACGCTCTAGCAATAACTCGCCATCTTGGTTTGTGGTGAGCTTGCTGGCAGTCGTGCCGCTCACCAATGGCTGACCTTGGCCCAAAGAGACCGCGACAGTGCCATCGGTGTTGTAGGTGGTGCTGATGTCCATCATGGAGGACAACTCAGTCAGCGCTTTGTCACGCGCATCCAGCAGGGATGAACGTTCTGCATCCGAACCGCCCGCTTCACGCAGGCTCTTGTTGAGGCTCGCTAGGCTTGCCATCAAGGTGTTGGCGGTTTTAGCGCCCGCATTTAACTGACCATCAACCTGATTTTTCTGGTTTTCCAGCTGGCTGCTGAGGTTGTTAAAGCGATCAACCATGGCTTCGTTTTGACTCACGATAGTCTGACGATAAGCAATGTCTTGCGGCTGCGCAGAGGCTTCACTCAGCGCGGCGTAAAAGCGGTCTAGGCCAATGTTAATGCTGGTATTGTCGCTGTTCAGCAACCCTTCGGTTTGGCTTAGATATTGTGTCGAGACCTGCTTATAACCAAACCCACTGCGTTGGGTGTGAATTTGAAGATGCAGGTAGGTATCAGACATGCGCTCGACGTCTGACACCATGACGCCACCACCCATGCCGTTGCCATTGATTTGTGCGCCGAAGCCCACGCGCTGACGGCTGTATCCCGGCGTCATGGCATTGGTAATGTTGTGACCGGTCACGGACAGGCCAGCGTTGGCCGCATTCAGTCCCGATAATCCAATATTAAATAAGCTCATAGGTCATCTTTTTCAGCTGACAATTCAGCACCTTGAAGCGACAACGTGTCCGTTGTGGCTGCGCGGCTAAATTGCATATGTTGCGACAATGGTGCCGTTCCCGTCATCCAATGTGGTCGGCTATTTGCCGCTGTTGGACAAGACGATAAGGCCGCGTCAATGGGGTCGATCGTAAACGCGTTCTGGTTTTCTCTCGTGCTATGGTTATTCATAGCGACCATTTCTGCTTCGGGCTTAAATTCATTTTTTTGCCCTAACTGACGCACCAACATGTCGGCAATGCCAAGGCTCTGCTGTTGGCCCATTTCAACGGCTAACTGACCATCAAACATTTCGCGGTAGAACTTTTGCTGACGACTATTGAGAAAGCCATCTTCTTCGTCTTGCAGCGCATCCGATGCCTGACGCATGTGCTTTAACACGGTCTGCAAAAACAGCGATTCGAACTCGCCCGACGCCATTTGCAAGGCGGCGTCTTTGTCTGGGTTGCCTTTGATGTTCTGCAGCTCATGCGTGTCGTTATATAAACGCTGCGTATCTTGCTCTTGAATCTTCATTACAAAATCACCAACTCGCCGTCCAATGCACCCGCTTCGTCCAGCGCGATCAGAATGGCCATCAAATCACTTGGCGATGCGCCAAGGCTGTTAACTGCATCGACCAAGGTGTGCAGCGACGCGCCTTGTTTACTTTCAGGCCAAATGAAGACTTTGCCTTTTTCTTCGTCCACCGAGACCTGCGTTTCTGGCGTCACCATGGTGTCGCCTCTGCCAAACGCATTCGGCTGGCTCACGTTGAAGTTTTCCATCACGCTAACGGTCAGGTTGCCGTGGCTGACAGCGGCAGAGTGAATGTGAACATCTTTGCCCACCACAATCGTGCCAGTACGCGCATTGAAGACGATGCGGTCGCGGCGATTGTTTTCTTCAATGTCGAGCTCTTCCAGCATGGCGAGAAACGTGACGCGCTGGCTGCCATCTTGCGGCGCTCGCACACGAATACGCGCATGGCTTTCAGCCAACGCCACTTCAGGGCCAAAGACATTGTTGATGGCTTTTTCAATGTTACGGGCGGTATTGAAATTCGGCTTTTTCAGGTTCAGGACGATGTCTTGTTCGGTCGCAAACGTGGAGTGCACTTCTCGCTCGATGATCGCGCCGTTAGGGATCAAACCTGCGGTAGGAATGTTGATGGTAATGCCTGAACCGCTATTACCTTCGGCTTTCACGCCGCCAACCACAAGGTTGCCCTGCGCCATGGCATAGATTTGACCATCGGCCCCTTTCAATGGGGTCAGCAGCAAGGTACCGCCGCGCAGGCTTTTTGCGTCACCAATCGAGGCGACGGTCACATCCATGACCTGCCCTTTGCCGCCAAGCGATGGCAAGGTTGCACTGACGGCAACCGCCGCGACGTTTTTCAGTTTCGGATCCGCGCCTGCAGGCAGCTGAACACCAAACTGACTCAACATGTTCTTCACCGACTGCTGGGTAAATTTGGTTTGGCTTTTATCACCCGTGCCGCTTAAACCCACCACTAGGCCATAGCCCACCAGCTGGTTTTCACGAATACCTTTGATATCGGCAATACTCAACAACGGACGCGCCATGGCGTCGGTAGACAGCATGGCGGTAGACAGCGTTGCCGTCAGCAGTGTGAAAAAGACAGCCGCATTGACATGCATCAGACGCGCAAACGCGTGTCGTACTCCAAGAGTCTTTAGATTGGGAGTCATTAAATTGGGAACCATGAACTGTTGAAGAATCGCGTGAGCCAACCCGCTTCATTGGCGTCAGCCAACGCACCACGACCAGAGTATGTAATACGAGCATCGCCTAAACGCTGAGAAGAAACTTGGTTGTTTCCATCAATGTCATCCACACGGATAAGGCCAGACAGACGAATATATTCATCCCCCTGATTCAGGCGCAGCCATTTTTCACCGCGAATACGCAGCACGCCATTAGGCATCACGTCGTTAACCATCACGGTAATGCTGCCCGACAGGGAGTTTTGCTGTGAACTGGATGATGCGCCATCAAAATCACGCTCACCGTTCATGCCCACTTGGCCCTTCGGGTATGTCTTACCAAACAAGGTGGGAACGCCAATCGACACATCACTGCTCTTATCAAAACTGGTGCCCGCTTTTTTGCTCGAGCGGGTTTGTTCATCAAGCGTGATAGTCAGAATGTCACCCACACGAAACGCACGGCGATCTTGAAACAGCGCCATCGCATAATTGGCGCTGAACAGGCCGCCATCTGGGTCGGCAATGTATTCCGGCATTTCCATTGGCGGAACAATCTCTTCCGGTTGACGGTCAACCACCGAGGAAACAGGCGCACACCCGACCAATACTGCACAAAGAAGTGCAGCAAACAGTCGAAACACGTTCACGATCTTACTATGTTGATAGTGACGTTGATAATGACCTTGATGAGACAGGCTCACGGACGATTTATTCACCTACCGACCCTTATTGATTACATTGATTGGCTGACAAATTTCAGCATTTGATCGGCGCTTGAAACCACTTTGGCATTCATTTCGTAAGCACGTTGCGTGGTGATCATATTGACCATTTCTTCCACCACACTCACGTTTGAACCTTCAAGGCTGAACTGGCTGAGGTAGCCCAAACCGTCTTCACCCGGCACACCTTCAATCGGTGCACCTGACGCACCCGTTTCACGGAACAAGTTGCCGCCTAAACCTTCCAAACCCGCTGGGTTGGTAAAGTTTGCTAGCGTCAATTGACCCAGCTCTTGTGGCTCAGCGTCACCGGGAATGGTCACGTTCACAATGCCGTCTTTACCCACGGAAAAGTTCAGCGCGTTCTCTGGAATTTCCACGTTGGGCATCAAAGGCAAACCCGCGGCGGTGACCATCATGCCTTCGCTGTTACGGTGGAATTGACCGTTACGCGTAAACGCAGTGGTGCCATCTGGCATTTCGATTTGGAAAAAACCGCCGCCCATGATCGCCATGTCAGTCGCTTGCTGGGTGTTTTGGTACGAACCGCTGCGCATCAGCTTTTGCGTACCCACGGTGCGAACACCATTACCTAGCTGAAGGCCGCCCGGCGCTTCGTTTTGTTGGTCCGTCAACGAACCTGGTTGCTTTTGGGTTTGGTAGAACAAGTCTTCAAACACCACACGATCTTGCTTAAAGCCAACCGTGTTAACGTTCGCTAGGTTGTTCGAAATAACCTGCATTTGGGTGTCTTGCGCGGCAAGACCCGTTTTGCTTACCCACAGTGCTGCGTGCATAAAGTGAATCTCTCTTCTTACGAGGATCAGTTACCACGGACAACGCGATTACCGGTAGAGGCAAGATCCTCAGCGGCTTTCATCATCTTGACCTGGAACTCAAAATTTCGGGACAACGCGATATTGTTGACCAAGGCATCAATGGCGTTAACGTTGCTGCTTTCTACATAACCTGACGCCACGGTGACAGTTTCATCCATTGCTGCAGGCTCTCCGCCTCGCATACGGAAAAGACCATCATCGGACTTGCGTAGCTGCGCGTGATCCGGCTTGATGAGCTTGAGGCGACCGATTTCCTGCACTGCAGTAGCACCTGCAGTGACCACGGAAATGGTACCGTCAGAGCCAATAGTCAGTTTTTCATGTTCGGGAATCACGATCTGACCACCGTCGCCAATCACAGGGCGATCACCCAGCAGCAACTCACCGTTTTCATTCAGGTGAAACGAGCCAGCACGGGTGTAGGCTTCATCGTCTTCGCCCGCTTGAACGGCAAAGAAGCCGTCGCCACGAATGGCAACATCCAACGGGTTATCGGTGTGCTTTAGCGCACCAACCGAGAAGTCAGTGCCGCCATCGCGTGCGGCAACCAAGGTGCGAGTTTGATAACCCTGACCAGTCACCTCGACGCTCTGCGCCTGTTCGATATCCGTGCGGAAGCCGTCCGTGCTCACGTTGGCAAGGTTATTGGCGTGTACCTGTTGCGACATCATCACGCGTGTCGCACCCGATACAGCAGTAAAAAGCATCTTATCCATGGTTTAGCCCGTTACAGGTTCTGGAACAGGATCTGAACCATTTCTTGGTTAGCCTGAATGGTTTTGGCGTTAGCTTGGTAGTTACTTTGCGCAGACATCAAAGACACCATTTCGCCCGTTAGATCCACGTTAGAGCCTTCGTACATACCTGTACGCAGCGCACCAAATTGACCCGTACCAGGCTGACCATACAACGCAGAGCCGGAAGAGAAACTCTCCGTCCAACGTGTACCGCCTGCTTGCTGCAGACCTTCTTGGTTAGCAAAACGTGCCAGCACCAATTGGCCTTGAACCTGTGTTTTACCGTTTGAGTAACGCGCAAACACCGAACCGTCTTGGTCGAAGTACCAACCCGCTAGCTTGCCGGGTGCATAACCATCTTGTTTGTTCTCGTTGATGGAGAACTCGCTACCAAATTGGGTGAAATCAGCCACGTCCATTTTCAGCGTCATTTCCGCTGAGCCGTTGCTTGGCGTGAACGTCAACGACACTGGCTCTGTTGGTTTGGTTAGCTCACCGTTGGCGTCAAACTCTAAGTTAGCGCTCTCGGTAGGCGCGGCATCGCCATCCACCAAGTAATGCGTGGTCCACTTGTTGTCGTCGGTTTTCACGTAGTATTGGGTTACTTCGTGCTCGCCGCCCAGTGAATCGAATACGGTGGTGGTCGCGCTGAAAGTAAACGATGATGGGTCATCTTTGTCGAACGGCGTCGCCGTTGTATCAACCACGGTTGCGCCCGCATCCAAGTTCACGCCCAGTGACACTTTTGAGGTCACTTTTGCTGCCATGTCTGCGGTTGAGATTTGCAGATCGGTCAATGAACCGTTTTGGATATCGCCTGTTTGCGATACGCCGAAACCTTGCAAACGGTAGCCATCCGACGTAACTAGGTAGCCATCGGCATCCAAGTTGAATACGCCGTTACGCGAATACATTTGCTGACCATTGTTCTGAACCATGAAGAAGCCTTCACCGTTAATCGCAAGGTCACTGTTGCGGCCTGTTGCTGTTGTTGCGCCGCTGGTAAAGCTTTGACGAATGGCGCTGGTTTCGACACCACCCATTTCGCCGCCACCAAACTGCGGTGCGTAAACATCTTGAAACTCGGTACGTGATGCTTTGTAGCCAATGGTGCCAACGTTGGAAATGTTGTGGCTGATGGCATTGATTTGGTCTGAAGTTGCGCGAAGGCCACTTAATCCGATATTGATAGACATTTATTTAAGATCCTTTGTTCAACCGTTAGGCCGTAATTTCACGCATGTCGTACATCGACATTTTCCCAATGCCTTTCAGGCTCAGCATGATCGCGCCGCCACCAGAAGGGATATTCACTGATTCGACTTCCGCCGCAATCATCACGCTGTGTGTGCCCGCGTCATCGCCGGTCTCGCTCACAACTTCAAAATGAAACTCGCCTGCGCCAAGCTCTTCCGCTGAAATCTCGAACTCAGCAAGACCGGCTGGCTGTGCGCCCAGTTTAATTTCGTCAACAACTTTGCCTTTGTCGTCGTAGATCACCACTTTTGCGCTGTCTACGGCTTCATCGAACTGCACGCGGCCTTCAACCACTTGGTTCTCTTTCAGCTCAAGGCCGTTGTTCACGTCCATCAGCACTTTCTTGCCAACAAGGTTGGTGGCTTGAAGCATCTCAACGTTGGTCATACCGATGTTCAAGTTGCCTAAACCAGCTTTCACGCCTTCCAAACTTTCAACCGCTGACATCATGCCCAACTGGGTCAGGTATTCCGTACCGTCTGTCGGGTTCAATGGGTTCTGGTTTTGGATCTGTGCCACCATCATGGTGAGGAAGTCGTTACCCGTTGGGTTAACGCCATTGGCACCCACTTGCGCTTCACTTGCTACGCCCGGAGCGTTGTACATCGCTTCCGATCTTACTTGTGCTAAGCTCATTCCGGCTCCTAGCTCGTCTGTCCAAGGCGCAGAATGCTTTGCTGCATGCTTCGTGCACGCGTCATCACATCGACGTTGGTTTCAAAATTGCGTGATGCAGACATCATGTCGGCCATTTCTTCAATCGGGTTCACTTGTGAAAAGAACACATACCCTTCTTGATTTGCCTGCGGGTGATTCGGCTCATAGCGGCGCTGAAGAGGCTCGGTGCTCTCTTGTACGTCTTTAATTCGTACCATCGCGCCTTGTGTGCCGCCGTCTGATTCGATCATCACGGTTTCGAAAACCGGACGTTTTGCACGGTAACCATTTTGCTCAGAGCCTGACACCACATCCGCATTCGCGAGATTACTCGCCACCGCGTTAAGGCGTACGGTTTGAGCGGTCATCGCAGAGCCTGCGATTTCATAAATGCTTGAAAAAGACATGCTTTATTACTGCCCCTTAATCGCAGATCGTAATCCGCTAAACTTCATGTTTAAAAACGTCATGCTGGTCTCAAATGCCATGGCATTTTCAGCAAACTTCGCTTGTTCGATACCCAGTTCCACCGTGTTACCATCTTGCGAGGGCTGCATCGGGTTGCGATAAAGCATCTCGTGGTGTTGCGATATGCTGCGACGTTGCATGTGCTTCGTTCGCGCTTGACTCGCCACGCTATCCATCGCATTTTCAAAGCTAATATCACGCGCTTTGAAGTGAGGGGTATCGGCATTCGCTAAGTTGCCGGCGATGACCTTTGCGCGTTCAGTTCTAAACGCTAAAGCACTCGGGTGAACCCCTAACGCTTGTTCAAAATCGATGGCCATGTTGTCCGTCACACAATATAAATTCTCTGCCATTAAGCATTTATCGTGCCAAACAATTTGAGGCTAATTTTTCAATGAGTTACGAACAGATCGCACAGGAGTCCGCCCCTAAGCGGAAGCAACGCTTCCTCCTGCATTTTCTGTGCAGTTGGGCACTCCTTGGTGTGTTGTTAGCAGCGCCCGTGGCACAGGCCAACGCATCAACGCTAAGTCGCGAGGAGGTGGTCGCTTACATTGAGCGGTCAGTCAACGCGTTTGCACGCTCGATAAACAGTCATTCCGTTGATGTCACGGTGGATGAATTTAAGATCCCTGGTGTGTGCGACACCCCTGTGAAGATGGAACTGAGCGACCCAAGCAGGCCAGTGGGGCGCATGACACTCACACTCATCTGCGAACAGCCCCGTTATTGGAAAACGCGAGTCAAAGCCCAATCGGCTGTGACGGTTGATATGGTAGTGGCGAAAAAACCGCTAAAACGTGGACAAAGTATTCAAGGCGGCGATTTAAGCTCAAAAGCCGTCAATATCGCCTACGTTCGATACAGTTACTTCACTGAAAAGAAAAAACTTATCGGCAAGGTGGTGAGCAGAAACGTGTCTGCAGGGCGTGTGCTCACTCCCCGCTTGGTGGAGATGCCTGAGTGGGTGAAGCGCGATGATGTGGTGATTATTGAAGCACGACGCGATAATATGCTCGCCCGAATGAAGGGCATTGCTTTGGAAAGTGGCAGTGAGGGCGACACCATTCGGGTGAAAAACATCACCTCAGAGAAAGAGATTCAGGCTACGGTTTCTGCGCCCGGTACCGTCTCCACCACGTTTTGATCTGCCGCGACCACAATTTTTCATTTTTTGACTTAAGTTCTCAACAAATGTGGTCGTCTTGTTATTATCAGAACACAGATTATTTGGGTATTGGGCGATGATCGGAAACATTGGATTCACACAGTCCACAAGCTATGTGCGTGAAACAAATACCGTTGGCGCAGAAAAAACGCCAGCCAAGCAAGCGTCAAATGTTGAACTAAGTGCCGACATGCGCACCTTAAATGCGGCGAAAGAGTCCATTAAGCACGCTTCTGACGTGGATATGGATAAAGTGGCAGCAATGAAAGCCATGCTGAAAAGCGGCAACCTCGACGTGAACCTAGACAACCTAGCCGACAGCATCGTTGAGTATTACTCGCCATCTAAGTAACACGACAGGTAACGCGCAATAAATAACGCAATCACGTCGTGTTGCCATGGCGAAAAAGCTTCATCAACCACATTCTCAGGCTCGACGTAAATCATGACCGATCGCACTACCCTTGTGAAAAACCTATTGTCTGATCTGGCAAACGACGCTGCGCAATATGCAGATCTTGAATCTCTGCTGTCGCAGCAACATACCTTCTTGAACCGTCGAGAAAGTCAGTCACTCAATACCATTAATGCCCGCGTTCAGCCCTTGATGGATTCGCTAAATTCACGCGCACAGCGCAGAGTGAAGTGTCTTGAATTGCTGGGTGTATCCGCCGATGACGCGGGAATGAGGAAGGTATTGGCTGCATTGCCTGAAGCCTATGGTCGACAAGGTTTGACTCACTGGCAGAGCATTTACGATCTGGCAAAACGTTGCCAAGAGCAGAACAACGCCAATGGTCGTTTACTGGCTCAACAAAAGCAGATTTTTGACAAACTGCTAAAACCTGAAAACGCATTTAGCTACGCGCCCAATCTCTAATTTTCAACCGCACTCGCTTTTGAAATCAGATCACGCCTTAGAGAGTGGACTTATCCGCTCTCTGATATCCAGTTAGCAACCGTTAGCGACACAAACGACGACGAAAACTCGCCTGCATGGCCAGCTCATCCATCATCTTCTGCTCGCTTTTGGCTTTCTTTTGATTGATGGCGGTAAGACGCTTTTCAATCACTTTCTCGCACATCTTTACTTGTCGATGCTGAGAGACCACGCGCTCATTGACGCTGCGAAGCTCGATTTCAGATAGCGCCATCTCTTGCTTTTGCATCACGCTCAAACTTTCTAGCTGTCCGCGAAAACGCACCGTGCCTTTCATTAAAATGGCCGACACCTGATTGCCCGTTGAAAACCCATATTGGGTCTTCAACCCTTCTAGTAATTCGAAACGTTCTTGATGCGCCAAGTGGGTACGAGTGGCATTTCCCGCTTGGGCTTTCAAATCGTCCAATCGCTTTTGTTGCTGATCACGATAGCCTGAGACGGCAGCAATACGTCGCATAATTACTCTACACCCGGTAATTGCATGATTTGTCCAAGGCTGTCATTGAGCGTGACTTTCTCGTTCATGGTTTGCTGAAGAAACTGACAAATAGAAGGGTATGCTTGCACAGCCAGATCGAGCGTACGATCTGAGCCCGGCTGATAACCCCCAAGTGAAATGAGCTCCTGAAC
This sequence comes from Enterovibrio makurazakiensis, assembly GCF_050336585.1. Taxonomy (NCBI): domain Bacteria; kingdom Pseudomonadati; phylum Pseudomonadota; class Gammaproteobacteria; order Vibrionales; family Vibrionaceae; genus Enterovibrio; species Enterovibrio makurazakiensis. The sequence goes on along the minus strand of NZ_JAKJSE010000022.1, from coordinate 110,342 downwards.
CTGACGGTATCGGGCGTACAGTTGCTTCACCCTTTGTGCGCGTCTGAGATGATCGGGTGACACAATTTGCGGCATGGCTCGGCTGATCGACTGTTCAATGTCGATAGCGGGATAGTGTCCCTGCTCTGCCAATTCACGATTCAAAACAATGTGACCATCCAAAATCGCACGCGCTGCATCGGCGATAGGGTCTTGCTGATCATCGCCTTCGGATAAAACCGTATAAAACGCGGTGATGGAGCCACTGTCTTTCGCGCCATTACCGGCTCGCTCGACAAGCTGAGGCAACAGACTAAAGACTGAAGGCGGATAGCCTTTGGTGGCTGGCGGTTCGCCGACAGCCAACGCGATTTCACGCTGGGCTTGTGCGTATCGCGTCAGCGAGTCCATCAGCAATAGGACATCTTTACCCTGATCGCGAAAGTATTCGGCGATGCGATGGCAAAGAACAGAAGCGCGAAGTCGCATCAGCGGTGAATCATCCGCTGGCGAGGCAATCACCACGGCATTGCGCATGCCTTCTTCGCCCAACGAATGCTCGATAAATTCACGCACCTCTCGGCCACGCTCACCAATCAAACCGACAACCGTAATTTGTGCGGTGGTGTTGCGGGTCATCATACCCAGCAACACACTCTTGCCGACGCCTGAACCTGCAAACAAGCCTAACCGCTGACCTTTACCCACGCAGAGCATGCTATTGATTGCGCGAACGCCCACATCAAGCTGCTCAGAAATAGGCTGGCGTTTGAGCGGGTTGATGCTCTCCCCTTGTAAGGGGACACGCTGCTCGCAATAAAGCGGTCCTAAGCTGTCTAGCGGTTCGCCCAACCCATTGAGAACACGCCCCAACATGTTTGGGCCAACTTGAATTTTGCTGTCACCGTGCAATGGCAACACACGGCTTCCCGGGCGCAACCCCGTGGTGTGCCGAATGGGCATTAACACGGTGGCGTGGCGATCGAACCCGACGACTTCCGCTTCCACCAAATCACCGTGATCGGTTTCCACCAAACAACGCTGACCGGTACACAAACGACACCCTACCGCTTCCATAGTAAGGCCAGCCATTCTGACTAAGCGCCCATAGCTGCGCGCCACCGGAATGTCTGGAATGTGTTGGCTGGCAGTGGTTAAACGCGCCGTGAGTTCAGAAGCAAAATCACGCATCGGCCATCAAGCTCTCACGCACCGCATCCATGCAGGCATCCAATCGCTCTTCGGTGTCGGCGATGGCTTCTGCATCTTCACTGATCACACGGCAACTGCCGGTTGCCAGTGACTCGTCTTGTCGCAACTCCCAACCAGACACTGCATCTGGCATTAGCTCAATCAAACGCTGGCAATCACTCGGGTTCAAAAACACGGTGATCTGACTTTTCTGCTCTGGGATTTGTGCCAAGGTCTCTTCAATCAGTCTCAACATTTGACCTGGTTGAAGGGTTAGCTCGGCACGAATCACCTGACGAGCCACCTTCTGCACCAAATCGCAGATCATTTCGCTTTGGTCGCGAACATGCTGATGAAAAAGGGTTTCAATCTGCTTGGTCAGTTGGTCTACCGCTGCAACAGAGCCACTCATGTGCCCGCGCACTTGTTCAACACCTTGCTGGACGCCTTGCTGTCTACCTTCGAGTAGACCTTGCTGCGTACCCGCTTCGATGCCTTGCGACAAACCTTCCTGATAGCCTTGCTCATGGCCTTTTTGCTGACCATCGTCAAAACCATTTTGGTAGTCATCCTGATAACTTGTGCCTTCTTCGGCGAACATGTCATCATCTGACCCCATTAAAGGCGGAAAGTGATAGTTTCGAAATTGACCCAGTTGTGGGTGCAGGATCAGTGGGCTATTTTTTTTCATGGTTATTCCATTACTGGCTCACTGAAAAGTTGCAACTCAACGTCACCGGACTCACTGAGCTGGCGAAGTAAGGCAACCATTTCTTTTCTGGCTTCTTCCACCGCACTGATACGCACGCGGCCTTTTCCTTCAATCGCTTCACGCAAGTATTGCGCAGCACGTTTTGGCATGGTGGCAAAAACTTTGTCCATCAGCTCTGGGCTTGCACCTTTAAGTGCGATAGCCAAGGTGTCTTGGTCAATGTCTTGAATGAGTCGCTCCAGCGTCTCTTCGCTTTGCTGCTCAAGAATACTGAAGTTGTACATCTTGCTTTCAAGGCGCTCAACCAACTCAGGGTCGTGCTCTTTCAATCCTTTCAGCACTTTCATGCTTTGCGCTGGTTGCAGACGGTTGATGATCGCCGTGGCTTGATCGGTACCGTCGATTGGCGTGCTGTTTTGGTGCGTCGGCTGATCGAGGAAGCGATTAATCAGCACCTGCACTTCTTCCATCATGCTTGGATGGATTTCGCTTAGGTTGGCTACGCGATACAGCAGATCGTCCATGCTGTCTTCTGGCAAACGCATCAAGACTTCTGACGCAATCTCCGGGTCAAGGTAGGCCAAGAACACGGCTTGCATCTGCGGGTGCTCGCTACTGATCAATTCCGCGATTTTTGCAGGCTCTAACCACTGCAAAGACTGCAAGTTCTGCTTGAGCGTGTCGCCATAAATCGAGTTCAACAGCGGTTGGGACAATGAACGCCCCAGTGCTTTGTTCAGCGTGCGTTCTAAGTAGGCGCGAGATGCGCCTGAAATGCCGGATTCAGATTTAAAGTCGTTAAAGAAACGGCCATACACCTGTGACACTTCGTCGTTTTTCAGCGCAGGCAAACTGGCCATTGCCATGGTCAGTTGACGAACCTGTTCACGATCGAGTTGTTTCAACACGTTCGCGGCAGCTTCTTCTCCCATACTGAGCAATAGGATAGCGGCATGCTCTATGCCGGCGTTAAGTTCAACTGTCTGCATTTTTCGGTGTGATCCACTGTTTTACAACATGAGCGACGCGCTCAGGCTCGCGCTCAGAGAGCATTTGCAAATACGATGATTGGACTTCTAACCCCGTTTCCGGCGTCGGTAAGTCTGGCAATTCTTTCACGGCTGCTGCGGGCGTGATCACCTCAACAACCCCTTCATTTTCTGCCGCCAATGCTGGCGCCGCTGCGTTTGTACGCTCTAGCGCAGTCGCGGTTGGCGGTAATCCTTGCACGTCGTTATTGGCGTCAACGTTAAGGTTACGCTGCTCTTTTCGTGAAGGAGTGCCCGACAGCGCACGGATAGCCGGGCGAATGATCACCAGCAATATCACCAAGGCAACAATCGCGGAAAGGATATAGCGCAAGTAGTCCAGCCAGATGCTTTCCATCCACCATTCCGGTGTCGAGGTCAGTAAGGTTGGGGCTTCGGTATTAAACGGGTGGACGAACAAACTCAGTTTGTCGCCTCGCGCTTCATCTAATCCCAACGCATCCGATAGCATCACGCGAATATTGTCTTGCTGCGCAGCGGTAAAACGATCCGGTTCGCCATTAAGCAACACAGAAACACTAACGCGCTCGATGGTGCCTTGCTGGTATTTGATGTGCTTTAACGTGCGGTCAATGGCGTAGTCCGTCGATGACTCACCACGGTTTTTCACGAGGTTATCTTCGGCTTCGCCATCTTCTTCCGGTGGACGGTTACTGAGTGCGCCCGGTACACCTGCGGCGTCTTTCTGGCTGTCGCTATCAAACGAGTTGTATTCGTTTCTCACTGTGCCTTGCGGTGCGTAGGTTTCTTCGGTGGACTCAATACGGTCGAAATTCACATTGGCAGCCACTTCCACTTGGAAGTTATTGAGGCCAACCATTGGACGCAGCATTTTCGCTGCACTCTCAACGTACTCACCTTCTAGCTTTTGGATATAGCTCAGGTGTTGGCTATTACCTTGGCTGCTGAGGCCAGCGCCGTTACCAATTTGGTTCGACAACAGGTTGCCGTGTTGGTCAATCACGTTAACGCGTTCGGCTTGCAAGTCCGACACGCTGCCCGCAACCAAATTCACGATGGCTGAAATGTTGTCACCATGAAGCTCACGCCCCGGCATCAACACCACCACGACCGATGCGGATGGCAGATCTTTGTTACGTCCAACAAAGAGGGTTTGCTTAGGAATCGCCAAATGCACACGTGCATTGCTGATGCCTTCAAGCGTCATGATTGAACGAGCAAGTTCACCTTCAAGACCATGACGGTAACGGGCATTTTCCACAAACTGGCTGGTGCCGAGCGCAGAGTCTTGCGTCAGGATTTCGAGCCCTGTCGGTTTTGCCGCTTCGATACCTGCCGCCGCCATGGCAATACGCGCCTTCGCGATCTGGGCACGCTCTACCATGATGTTGCCTTTTTGCGGCTCGACATAGTAATCAAAACGGTTCTGTTCAAGTGCGGCAATCACCTGATTGCGATCGTATTGTTCTTGCTCGCCATACAGTGGACGGTATTCTCCGCCTTGCCACAAACCAAGCACCACTGCCACGGCAACCGCGACAGCAATAATACTCAGCAAAGCAACAAAACGTGTACCACCGAGCACACGCTGAGGCGTGACTGTGCCGTTAAGCAGGGTCATTTTGTTTTTCAAAAAATTGGTCACCGATCCCACCCATTAAACCGGCATTTTCATGACGTCGTCGTACGCCATCATGACGCTATTTCTCACCTGTACCATGGCGGTAAACGATAGGCTCGCTTTCTGACTGGCAATCATCGCGCCGACCAAGTCATCGCTTTGACCGGTGTCGACAGCGGTCATTTTTTGCGATGCTTCCTGACCTTGACTGTCTACATTGCGAATCGCGTTAGAGATAATATCGGTGAAAGAAACTTGGCCCACAGCACCATTGCTCAGTGGATTTGGTGCAATTGAAATCGCGTTCATGTCCGTCACGCTTTGGCGAACATCACTGATTTGGCTCAGAACACTGTCTAAGCCCATTAGGTCATTTTGCATTTCAGCATTCTCTACGAGGGTTGGTACTGTCTAGGGTCTGTTGACCCTAATAGTGGAATGAAGGCTCAGCCAAATCGTTCGGGCCATGAGCTAAGATTTGTTCAATGTCCCACCCGTTTTCACGCATGGTTTGAATTTTGTAGCGAAGCGCTCGTGTGCTCACACCGAGCTCTTCTGCCGATTTACTGCGATGCCCATCGAACCGACGTAGCGTGTCGATAATGGTATCGAACTCCGCCAGTTTTCGGCTTTTTCTCAAACTGGGTTTGTCGTTCGTCATACGCTGGCGATTAGGTTCTATCGGCGCAGGGGTATCTACAACCACTGCGTCCAGTTCAGGCAGATCAGACATGGCGAATGCCCCTGGCAGCATCAAGTCTTCTGCACGGATCACGCAGCCACGGCTAAGCACCATCGCACGCTGAATTACGTTCTCCAGTTCACGAACATTGCCCGGCCATGGGTAGGTTTCCAGCAACTGCTTGGCGTCACTCGAAAAGCCAATAGACTCGTGATAATCCGGCACATAACGCTTAATCATGTTGCTCGCCAACGGCAAGATATCCTGCTTGCGCTCTCTCAGCGGCGCACATTGCAACGGGAATACGTTCAGTCGGTAGTACAAATCTGAACGAAAGCGCCCTTCTGCCACTGCCACTTCCAGATCCAAATTGGTTGCAGCCAACACGCGGATATCGAGTTTGATCTTCTTATTGCAGCCTAAACGCTCAACTTCTCGCTCTTGCAGGACACGCAGCAATTTCGTTTGCATTGCCAAAGGCAGCTCACCGATTTCATCAAGCAGCAAAGAGCCTTGGTTCGCGACTTCCAATTTGCCTGGATGAGACTGTATCGCGCCCGTAAATGCGCCTTTGGCGTGACCGAATAATATGGACTCAATCATGCTCTCTGGTAGTGCTGCACAGTTAATCGCAACAAAAGGGCCATTGGCTCGTGGTGAGGCATTGTGAATAAATCGCGCGAGCACTTCTTTACCCGTGCCACTTTCACCGTTGATCAACACAGAGGCATCAGTTTGTGCCACGCGTTGAGCCATTTGAAACAATTGGCGGTTGTGTGCAGATTCTGTCACCACATCGCTATTGCCGTGTCCGATGGTTTTCAATCGGTTCACTAGCTGCGACAGGTGGAAAGATTCGAACGGAGCCAGCAAGTAATCGACCGCGCCGTGTTGCATGGCACGAGACACTGAGCTGGCCTGATCGCCCATAGCAACCACAACAGCTGGCCCACCAAATTGCTTAAGTACGCGATGCCCAAGCAACTCAGCAGCATCAACACCCTGCGCATATTGGCTTGGGATCAGCACCATATCCCATTTGGCTGACTGCAGTGTGGCGGCGAATTCATCCCAGCTCTGCGTCTGAGTCAATTCGTAGTCCACATGTTGCGTCGCCAAACGCGGAGAGTGCTGAACATGTCGGCACTGAAGCATCAGTATTTGCCATTTTTGTTTCATGATTTACCCGACACGGCCTTCTTAATTAAACGTACAGAAACGTACCGATTTTTATTCTGTTTATTTTTTTCTGTATCGTCGGCAACAAGGTATCTATCACCGTGCCAGCGAAATTCCATTTTTGCCAAAGGCACACCCGCTTCTGCTAAAACGGAACCGACTTCTTCTGCGCGAGCTTGAGCAAGTCGCAGGTTCGCCACGCTGCCTTTTGCATCGTTGGCATAGCCATCAACCAACACACGGGTTATCGCTTTGTCATTGGCAAGCAGTTCGGCAATCAACGACAAGTCTTCCATTTCGTCGAGTCCGATTTGGTATTCGTCACGCTCAAAGTGAATCGTGGTATTACGCGCCGAGGCGTAGCTGATTGGCAACATGTTCGCGCGGCACGCATTGAATTTTTCAGATGCACTAGGAAAATGCACATTCGGTACTTGAAGGCTGTGAATTTGGTTTTGCTGGCCTTTAACACTAATCCAAAGCCAATCACCACCAGCAAGTGTGTCATAAAGCGACTGCGCTTTTTTTAGTGTCACACCACCATCAAGCCGCACATCCACTTCGCCGGTGTATTCAAATGTACTCAATACATCGACATGCCAAGGTGGTGGGATCGATTCGACCGACACCAATTTCTCAATCTGGCTGCCAGACTTTGGTTGTACGTGCACGCTAATGGCTTCATCTGGCGAAGCAATGATTTGAACAGAACCAAAACCATTAATCTGGTGCGTAAGTTCACAACGACTCTCATTACCATCAAAGTGCCAACGGCTACCGTCTAAGTCAGACAGCCAAATACGTTCCGCGGAAAAGGCAACCGGTGTGAACAAAATTAATAAAGTAAGTAAGCGCCTCATGAGGTACTTCGATCTCCAGCAAAACGCGAACCAAACTAGGCGAGTAATTGTTTCATGCTCATCCACCAAACGAGACCAAGCATCGACACTGAAAGCCGGAAAAATGGGGCTGTATTCAGCAGACATGTCACTGCGCATAACTCGCTCTTTTGGCGAGAAAGTGGCCTTGTTTGGGTCTTAAAACTGCATGTCTACAATTCCATCCACACCCTCAGGCGCGAATAAGAAAACAATCTCGACGTCAAGTCAACTGTCAATTTTTTGATTTCTGACACGCAAAAATAATACACTAGCCATTTAAACGTCAAAATTAACAATATCCAGATAATTAATCCGCACATGCTGCAAAAATAACACCAAACCGCACATTTATCTGGACATGCCTAGAAGGGGGATAATTATATCCACCCAAGTACAAATTGAGAGTTTTTCCCTCTAATAGAAATTGGTAATGGCACTAGGATCATGAAATGAAAGATCGCCAAATAAATAGTCAATTGCTTGTGATTGACAAAACCCTGCTCAATCCGTAGTCTCCCGACACTTTTTGTCTAATATGATTGACTACTGTCGCAAAACCCCACTAATTGCTCTCGCTCTATGTGATTGAATAATCGACGCAATGACAAAAAACACACTTTTACGAAAGACTGTCGGTGCTATCCGGCCTCTACGTTTTTTACCGAATACGATGTTCGTAATGCGGTTTATCTATTGCCAATGGTTATGACTAAGAGAAGTAAAATCATCGCTGAACCTGAACTTGGCGAAGTCAGGGCCTATGATCTAGCCAGCCCTGAACATCGCGTCGGGGCCGTGCAGGCAATCATTGACAATGTGTGCAAACAATTTGAACGACTGGCAAAGCAGATGTTTCAACACACGCTGCGTTGCCCTGTGGAGTTTCAATTTTTGCAACAAGAAGCCATAAAACTGCAGGAATATTTGCAACCGCTGAGCAAGCAGTCGCTTTACCGTGAGTTTAATGTTTCACCGCACAACATAGGCGGTACATTGGCTATCGAACGGGACTTACAGTTCTTTTTGGTTGATTTGTTTTTTGGCGGCAAAGGGCTGTCAAAAGGCCGAACTGAAATCAGTGACACTGAGCTTCGCTTGGTAGAACGTTTCTTCAGCCAAATTCTGCATCAGTACTCCATCGCTTGGCAGACAGTGACGCAATGGCAGTGCCAATTGCAGTCGCGTAATAGCTTACAACTGAGTTCATCAGCGCAAGCCGGTCAGCTTTATCAGGTGTGCCGTTTTTCAATGAATGTTGGTGGTCATAAAGGTTGGGTAGATATCAGTCTTCCATCCAATGGCTTGGATTTTCTTCGTGACCAACAAGCGAAAAGTGAAGATGTTGCTACGGACCCTGAGCTACAACGTATCGTCAATGCCACGCTGAAAAAAGCGCCTATTCGTCTTCACAGTACGCTTTGCGAGCGTCAATTACCGCTTGGCGACATCATGGCGCTAAAAGTCGGTGACGTGATACCGGTAGAGTTGCCAAGTGAAGTGGTGGTTCGTGCAGGGCAAACCCCATTATTTACCGCGAAGGTTGCAGAAAACAACGCAACCTTGGTGCTGCAAATTCAAAATATCATCGAACAGTAATAGAGCATCATGACTGACTTAAATTCTGATTTAACGCTCGATCTTAATGACTTAGATCTGGGCGGACTTGGTGCTGACACTCTGCCGACAGTGGCAAGCAGCAGCAACGACATGGGCTTCATCCGCAACATTCCTGTCAACCTGACATTGGAAGTAGCGAGCACTGAGCTCATGGTTGGCGATCTCATGAATATCTCCATCGGTTCTGTGATTGAGCTAGATAAGCTCAGTGGTGAACCAATGGATGTGCGTGTTAATGGCACGCTACTTGGCCATGCAGAAGTCGTTATTGTTAACAACAAATACGGCCTGCGCCTTGTGAATGTTGTTGATGAAAAAGACATGCTCAAGGGGCTCGCAGGCTAATGCGACACAAGCCTCTGCTGGCACTATTGCTCTTCCTTTGCAGCCTGCCCGTTTTCGGGCAGGATTTGTCTGTGCTCAGCATAACTGGGCCAGATGGCACGGAAGAATACAGCGTCAAGATGCAGATTTTCCTGCTGATGACCATGCTGAGCTTCTTGCCAGCCATGCTTTTGATGGTAACCAGTTTCACCCGTATCATCATCGTGTTGGGCATTTTACGCCAAGCGATTGGCTTGCAACAAAGTCCTCCCAACCGTGTACTGGTTGGTATCGCGCTGACATTGACGCTGTTTATCATGCGCCCCGTCATCAATGACATTCATGAAAACGCCGTTCAGCCGTATCAAAGCGGTGAGGTCACGCTTCAACAAGCGCTGTCGATTGCGGAAGTGCCACTAAAAACCTTCATGCTGCAACAAACACGGGAAGCTGATCTCGACCAAATTTTACGCATTGCCAATGAGCCAGCCTATAACCCTGATGAGGATATAGAGCTGTTGCTGTTGATGCCGGCGTTTGTGCTCAGTGAGCTAAAAACTGCTTTCCAGATTGGTTTTATGCTGTTTGTGCCCTTTCTGATCATCGATATCGTTGTTTCCAGCGTCTTGATGGCGATGGGTATGATGATGCTGTCTCCACTGATCATCTCTCTGCCGTTCAAGCTGATGGTATTCGTGATGGTTGATGGCTGGACCATGCTGGTTGGCACCCTAACAGCGAGTTTTGGCTGATGATGGGAACAGAGTTCATTGCCGCTTTTTTTGGCGATGCCTTACTGCTGATTGTCAGCATGGTGTGTGTGCTGGTGTTGCCGGGTCTATTGGTCGGCTTGGTCGTGAGTATTTTTCAGGCCGCGACACAAATCAACGAACAAACCCTTAGCTTCTTACCTCGCCTTTTGGTCACTCTTGCCATGCTAGGTTTTGCGGGCCCTTGGATGATGCGTAAAATGGGCGACCTTTTTGCGCGGCTGTTCCAAGACATTCCCCACCTGATTGGATAGCCAATGTTCGAGCTAACTGCCGCTCAGGTCACGGCGTGGTTTGGCCAGATTTGGTGGCCGTTTCTTCGCATTGGATCCTTCATGATGCTAGTGCCTATCTTTGGTGGCGCTAACATGCCCGCGCAAGTGCGCGTTGGCTTGACCATGATGATTTGCATCATTGCCGCTCCCCTGATGCCACCTATGCCTGAAGTCGATCCCCTTTCTCTCGACGCAATACTGATTGCTGGCAGAGAAATACTGATCGGCGGCATCTTAGCCCTGTTGATTGAATTGCTGTTCTCGATATTTATGACCTTAGGCCAAATCCTGTCGACACAAATGGGTCTGGGGATGGCAATGATGAACGACCCCATCAACGGCGTCAGTATTGCAGCTATTGGTAAGTACTATCAGCTTTACGCTGTGTTGCTGTTTCTGGCACTTAACGGGCACCTTGTTGCACTCGAGATCGTCGTACAGAGTTTCAATACCTGGCAGGTAGGCGACTTCCCAAGCCAACATGTATTGGACACAGTGATCACCCAGTTCAACTGGATGATTGGCGCTGCGTTGCTATTGTCACTGCCTGCTGTGGTGGCAATGCTATTGGTGAACATTGCGTTCGGTGTGATGAACCGCGCCGCCCCTCAACTCAACGTGTTTGCATTGGGTTTCCCGATGACCATGCTTTTGGGCCTGATGTGCTTGTTCCTGACCTTGTCAGGCATTCCGGATAACTTCGCCCGTTTATGCGGTGAAATCCTGACGCTAATGACAAGGCTGGAGGGCTAACCATGAGCGACAGCAGCAGTTCACAGGACAAAACAGAACGACCCAGTGAACAGAAAATCCGAAAAGCACGTGAGGAAGGAAACTTACCCCGCTCCAAGGAACTGGTCACTGCGCTCATGACCATCGCGTCGGCACTACTGTTGAATGCTTTCTCTTCCGCCATGTATGACATGATCGTGACCATTTCTCAAATGACGTTGGCGCTGGATAAAGAGTCGGTATTTTCGACCGCAAAAATGACAGAGTACTTATGGCAAAGTGCGCTCGCCGCGACGTGGGCCATCGCGCCCATGTTTGCCCTAATTTTAATGGTCACGGTCGGCGCAAACCTTTTGCGCGGAGGATGGAACGTCTCATCGAAAGCAGCCATGCCGAAAATGTCAAAGTTAGACCCAATCGCGGGAGTTAAGCGCATTTTCTCTGCAAACTCCTTGGTAGAACTGATTAAAAGCATTCTGAAAGTGGCGCTGATCAGCTGGGCACTCTATGCCCTGCTCAACCACTATTTAACGGACATTATCGCGCTGCAACGCACTTCGCTCAGCGCCGCAATTCCTGCGTTTCTTGACCTACTTTGGACAGGATTGTTTGTTTATGGCCTTGCGTTGCTCTTGATTGCTGTTCTTGAGTTGCCGTACTCCTCTTGGGATTACATTCGCAAACTCAAAATGACCAAACAAGAGACAAAAGAAGAACATAAAAACAGTGAAGGTCGACCAGAAATTAAGGCCAAGATTCGTCAACTGCAGCGCCAGATGTCGCAACGTGCCTTGACCAATACCGTGCCGACAGCGGACGTCATTATTACTAACCCGACGCATTATGCGGTGGCGTTAAAGTATGACTTATCAAAAGCCAAAGCCCCGTTTGTTGTCGCCAAAGGCGTAGACGAAGCCGCGCTACAGATTCGTCAAATCGCTAAGCAACACGAACTGCCAGTGATAGAGGTTCCCCCTCTTGCTCGTGCGGTGTACTACTCCACGAACGAGTGGCAAGAAGTACCGGCGCAACTGTATGTCGCCGTTGCCCATGTACTGAATTACATCTTCCAGTTGGATCAATATAAGCAAGGTCGACAAACCAGTCTGCCTGCTCTGCCAACGGTCGTTGTCCCTGAAGAACTACGTCGATAAGCCGTGATCATGAAAACGAAAATTGCCACCATCAGCCAACTATTGGCGAAAGGAAAGCTGGGCGTCCCCCTGCTGCTAATGACCATTCTCGCAATGGTCATGCTCCCGATCCCTCCGTTTGTGCTGGATATCCTGTTTACCTTCAACATCGTGCTGGCATTGATGGTGATGTTGGTGGCGGTCTACAGCAAAAAGCCGCTCGATTTCTCGGTATTCCCGACGATCTTGTTGGTGGCGACCTTGCTACGACTGGCACTGAACGTTGCTTCTACCCGTGTGGTTTTGCTGCATGGTCACGAAGGTGGCGACGCCGCCGGTAAGGTTATCCAAGCCTTTGGTGACGTTGTTATCGGCGGTAACTATGTGGTCGGTATGGTGGTGTTTGTCATTCTGATGATCATCAACTTTGTCGTGGTCACCAAAGGTGGTGAACGTATTTCCGAGGTAAGCGCCCGCTTTACCTTGGATGCGATGCCAGGCAAGCAGATGGCTATCGATGCCGACCTCAACGCCGGCATTATCGACCACCTTGAAGCTAAAACGCGCCGTGAAACTATCGCCACCGAAGCCGATTTCTATGGTTCGATGGACGGTGCGTCAAAATTCGTTCGTGGTGACGCCATTGCCGGTATGTTGATTCTGTTTATCAACATCATTGGTGGTATCGCCATTGGCGTGTTCTCGAATGGCCTCGATTTCTCTGAAGCATTCAAGACCTATGCATTGCTCACCATTGGTGATGGTCTGGTTGCCCAGATCCCGTCATTGCTGCTCGCAACTGCAGCGGCCATCATCGTAACCCGCGTTAGCGATGCTTCCGATCTGTCTGGCCAGATATCACGCCAAATGCTGGCCTCGCCAGTGGTCATCTTTGTGGTAGCAGGTTTGATGCTGGTTCTGGGTCTCATCCCCGGCATGCCACATCTTGCCTTCTTAAGCTTTGCCGCTGTGCTAGCGTTTGTGGGCTGGAGAATGCAATCTCCTGCGGAAAGCCCGCAGATTGCCGAAGACCTCGCCCGTGCAGAAGCGCTGGTAGACAGCAGCCCTGCCCTGCAAGAAAACCTTGAAATCAACGCCACTGACATTCCACGTGTTCATGCGATGAGCCTGATGGTGGGCTACCGACTGGTTAGCCTTATCGACCGTCGCCAAGGCGCAGAAGTGCTAAACCGCCTTGCTGGTATCCGTAAAACACTGTCTGAAAAGCGCGGGTTTGTGATCCCGCAAATCCATGTCAGAGATGATTTGGGTCTTGAGCCAAGCGAATATCAAATTGCGGTGCGTGACGCCAACGTGATCAAAGTTGATTTGGAAATGGACCATTTGCTCGCCATTAATCCAGGGCAAGTGTTTGGGGATGTCGACGGCATTCTGACTCGTGACCCCGCTTACAACATGGAAGCGGTATGGATTAAACCGACAAATAAAGATAAAGCCGTGAACCTTGGTTATACCGTGGTTGACCACGCGACCATCATTTCGACGCACATCAGTAAAGTGTTCAACGAATACGTGGAAGATGTTTTAGGCCCAGACGAAGTAGAGAGTGTGATGAGTCGCCTGTCCCAACTCAACACTCGCCTTGCTGATGACTTGCGCCAAAAACTCACCCCGCAACAATTATTGCGTGTGTTTCGCCAATTAGCCGTTGATGGTGTGTCACTGAATGACATCGTCACGATCGCCAACTCACTGATCGAATCCTCTGAATTGTCGAAAGACCCAATTTTGCTCTCAGCCGATATTCGCTGTGCCTTGCGCCGCAATATTCTCAGCGGATTAGTGGGCACGGCACACGAAGTGGCTGCCGTTACCTTATCCGGCGATTTGGAACAAATGCTGATGGGCGCACTCAGTCAGGCGCAAACAAGTGGTCATGTGCAACTTGATGGCTTCGCCCTAGAACCCACATTGATTGATAAACTGCAACGTAGCTTGCCAGAAGTGCTAGATTCGATGCGGATCAACGGACATCCACCTATCTTGTTAGTCATGCCACAACTGCGCCCATTACTCGCTCGATACGCACGCGTTTGCGCACGTGGGTTGTACGTGTTGTCATTCAATGAAATCCCCGATGATCGCAGTGTATCGGTCGTTGGGAGCATGGGGTAATACACCTAAATTACGCTAGACGTGTTTTTGCGTGTTACTCTTATTACAAATAGCGACAAAGGCCATCGCAGAGAGTAAACAACACCAACGCTGGATTTTTTTTATCGAGCGTTCGTGGTACTCTGCGCGCCCTTTAACCTCACAGTGATCAAAACCATGAGCCAAGGTACGCTTTACATTGTTTCAGCGCCAAGTGGTGCCGGAAAATCAAGCCTGATTTCGGCGCTGTTGAAAGACAACCCTCGTTACGACATAAAAGTGTCCGTTTCTCACACCACCCGAGCAACTCGTCCGGGTGAAGAAGACGGTGTTCACTATCATTTCGTGCCGGTTGACGAATTCAAAGCACTGATCGAACAAGACGCGTTTTTGGAACATGCGGAAGTATTCGGTAACTATTACGGTACGTCACGTATTTGGATTGAAGAAATGCTGGCAAAAGGCATCGACATTTTTCTTGATATTGACTGGCAAGGTGCTCAGCAAATTCGTGAAAAAATGCCGTTGGCACAAAGCATCTTTATTCTTCCACCAAGTCGTGAAGAGTTAGAACGCCGTTTGAATGCCCGTGGTCAGGATTCTGATGAGGTCATCGCGAAGCGCATGGAAGAAGCCTGTTCCGAAATCTCCCACTTTAGCGAGTACGATTACGTTATAGTGAACGACGATTTTGACCTAGCTTTGATGGATCTTAAAGCCATTCTACGTGCCGAGCGCATGAAGCAAGACAAGCAAGCCAGCAAATATCACGACATGCTCGACAGATTGCTGGCACAATAGTCAACGCTTTTGTATAATTTTCGGTCATTTTGATTTTATTACTTACTGGAGTTCTTCATGGCACGCGTAACCGTTCAAGACGCTGTTGAAAAAATTGGCAACCGTTTCGATCTAGTATTGGTAGCAGCTCGTCGCGCACGCCAAATGCAAACTGGTGGTAAAGATGCACTGGTTCAAGAAGAGAACGATAAGTACACCGTTATCGCTCTTCGTGAAATCGAAGAAGGTCTGATCACGAAAGAAGTGCTAGACACTCGTGAACGCCAAGAGCAGCAAGAGCAAGAAGCGGCTGAAATGGCTGCTGTAAGCACCATCACAGGCTCACTCCGCTAATCTAACTTCAGGGAAACAGGCAGATTGTATCTCTTCGATAGCCTGAAAGAAGTCGCCGCACAATACTTGCCGGAGCCGCACTTAGAGGCACTCCGGCAAGCGTATTTGGTGGCGCGTGATGCCCACGAAGGGCAAAGCCGCTCCAGCGGTGAACCTTACATTATTCACCCAATAGCCGTTGCTCGTATCCTTGCGGAAATGCGTCTCGACCACGAAACCTTAATGGCAGCCTTGCTGCATGACGTGATCGAAGACACTGACGTAACCAAGGAAGACTTGCAGCAACGATTTGGTGATACCGTCGCCGACTTGGTTGATGGCGTGTCGAAACTCGACAAACTGAAGTTTCGTGACCGCAAAGAAGCGCAGGCGGAAAACTTCCGCAAAATGATCATGGCAATGGCCCATGATATTCGCGTTATTCTGATCAAACTGGCCGACCGCACTCACAACATGCGTACACTCGGTGCACTTCGCCCCGATAAACGTCGCCGCATAGCCCGCGAAACCCTCGAAATATTCTCACCACTTGCCCACCGCCTCGGTATCCACAACATCAAAGTGGAACTGGAAGAGCTTGGCTTTGAAGCGCTATACCCCAACCGCTATCGCGTGTTGAAGGAAGTGGTTATTCAAGCGCGCGGTAACCGCAAAGAGATGATCCAGAAAATCCATGCAGAGATTGAAGGCCGCCTTAGCGATGCCGGCATGAATGCAAAAGTGTTAGGACGCGAGAAGAACTTGTACTCTATCTACAACAAGATGAAGAACAAAGAGCAGCGCTTCCACACCATCATGGATTTATACGCGTTTCGTGTGATTGTTGACGACCTAGATACTTGTTATCGCGTGCTGGGCCAAATGCACAATTTGTATAAGCCTCGCCCGGGCCGCATGAAAGATTACATTGCCGTACCAAAAGCAAACGGCTATCAGTCTTTGCATACGTCAATGATTGGTCCACACGGCGTGCCGATTGAAGTGCAGATTCGTACTGAAGACATGGATCAGATGGCAGACAAAGGTGTTGCCGCACACTGGGCTTACAAAGACGGTGCTGATCGCGTTCAAGGTGAAACCACCGCTCAAGTTCGCGCACAACGTTGGATGCAAAGCCTGCTTGAACTTCAGCAAAGCGCAGGCAGCTCGTTCGAATTTATCGAAAGCGTGAAATCTGACTTGTTCCCTGATGAGTTGTTCGTGTTTACGCCAAAAGGCCGTATTGTCGAATTGCCTGTTGGTGCAACGGCAGTCGACTTCGCCTATGGCGTACATACGGATGTCGGTAACTCCTGTGTGGGTGCACGCGTAAATCGCAACTCCTACCCGCTGAGTCAACCACTGAAGAACGGTCAAACCATTGAGATCATCACAGCGCCGGGCGCACGTCCGAATGCGGCATGGCTCAACTATGTCGTGACCTCTCGCGCTCGCACCAAGATTCGTCAAGTGCTCAAAACCAAGCGCCGTGAAGAATCCTTGATCCTTGGTCGTCGCTTGCTCAACCATGCCCTTGGAGACTTTAACCTTCAGGACATGGAACCAGAGAACATCAACAAAGTCTTGCTCGACCTTAAGCTCGAGACCGTAGACGATTTGCTGGCCGATATCGGGTCTGGTGAGTTGATGAGCGTGGTGATAGCCAAACGCCTTCTGGGTGATGCTGACAGCTTAGAAGAACAAGGCGGTTGCCTGCCAATTCGCGGGGCAGAAGGCATTCTTCTTACCTATGCGAACTGCTGTCGCCCAATCCCTGGTGACCACATTGTGGGTCACGTCAGCCCGGGTAAAGGGTTGGTTATCCACCGTGAAGAATGTGCCAATATCCGCGGTTATAGCCAAGAGCCAGACAAATACATGTCTGTCGAATGGGGTGGAGACATTGACCAAGATTTCGTGACCGGTTTGCGTATTGATATGCACAACCACCAAGGTGCACTTGCTGATTTGACCAACGCCATTGCCGCGACAGGTTCAAACATTCAGGGACTGTCTACGGAAGAGCGTGACGGCCGTTTATATACGATTTACGTGAAGCTCACGACCAAGAACCGTGTGCATCTGGCCAATATCATGCGCCGTTTACGTGTCATGCCTAACGTGGTCAAAGTCAGCCGTCAGAAGAACTGATTTAGTACTCAGCGTGGCGCAGGCCCGTTCAAGCAATGTTCAGGCAACAAACAACAACGCCCGCCATTCGCGGGCGTTTTTATAGATGAGAACAAAATGACTCCAGAACGTTTTGCACGTATCCATGACGTGCTGGCTACCCGACAGCCCGATTTAACGGTCTGTATGGAAGAAGTCCACAAACCCAATAATATTTCAGCAATTATCCGCACCGCCGATGCGGTAGGCGTTCATCAAGTTCATGCCGTTTGGCCAAAGAACAGTAAAATGCGCACATTGGGCGGCACTTCAGCGGGTGCGCGTAACTGGGTTGATGTGGTCACACATGACACCACGCCTGAAGCTTTTGCGACAATGAAAGCCAAAGGCATGCAGATCTTAGTCACCAACCTGTCTGACACTGCTGTCGATTTTCGTGAGATTGATTACACCAAACCCACCGCGATTGTTATGGGTCAGGAAAAAACGGGGATCAGCCAGCAAGCCCTTGAATTGGCGGATCAAGACATCATCATTCCCATGATTGGTATGGTACAGTCTCTCAATGTCTCGGTCGCCAGTGCCCTAATTTTGTATGAAGCACAGCGGCAGCGGCAGAATGCAGGCATGTACCAGCGTACGCATACCTTGATCCCGCAAGACGAAGTTGACCGCATTATCTTCGAACGCGGGCATCCTGTACTGGCAAGAGTCGCCAAACGCAAAGGTCTGCCGTATCCTGCGCTAGATGGCCAAGGTCAGATAGTGGCAGATACCGCGTGGTGGGCACAAATGCAGGCCGCCAAATAAAGCCAACTCAACGAACCTCATCTATGTCGCCTAGGTAAGCTAGACAAGATGGATGGGTGACAATCACGATTCAGGAGAGATGAAACCGCCATGCGCGCTTCAATGTTAGATGCAGTTCCCGTCACCGCGCTGACTGGTGTGGGTGGAAAAATGGCGGAAAAGCTCGAGAAAATCGGCTTGTTTACCGTTCAGGATCTGCTGTTTCATCTCCCTTATCGCTATGAAGACCGTACTCGTGTCTGGCCTATTATGAGCCTAATGCCAGGGCAACATGCCTCGGTAGAAGGCGAGGTAGTGAACAGCAATATCTCGTTTGGTCGCCGACGCATGTTGACGGTCAAAATCACCGACGGTAACGGCTCCCTCACCTTGCGCTTCTTCAACTTCAACGCGGCAATGAAAAACAGCTTGGAGTCCGGCAAGCGCGTCAAAGCCTATGGCGAGATCAAACGCGGACAGGGCGGGCTCGAGATTATTCATCCCGACTACAAGGTATTTTCTGAACCCACAGAGCTTTCTCTAGAAGAAACCCTAACCCCTGTGTACCCAACCACAGAAGGCCTTCGCCAGTTAACGCTGCGAAACCTCACCGATCAAGCACTCGCCTTACTCGAAGGTGCCGCCGTACAAGAGTTATTGCCTGAGGGGCTATACGACCGACAAATCACGCTGAAAGATGCACTGATCACCCTGCATCGCCCCACCCCCGACATTTCTGTCGATGCGCTGGAAAACGGCGAACACCCTGCACAGAAGCGGCTGATCATCGAAGAGTTATTGGCGCAGAATTTGTCGATGCTGGCGGTACGCAGCAAGCTGCAACAAGACCCCACGTTTTCACTGCCACCGTCGGTGGATTTAGCCGCCAAACTGTTAGCGTCGTTACCGTTTTCTCCGACAGGTGCGCAGTCTCGTGTTGTCGCCGATATCGAACGTGATATGGGACTGACCAAGCCAATGATGCGTTTAGTGCAAGGCGACGTGGGGTCCGGCAAAACCTTGGTTGCCGCACTAGCGGCACTGCAAGCTATAGAACAAGGCTACCAAGTGGCGCTCATGGCGCCGACTGAGCTTTTGGCTGAACAGCACGCCATTAACTTTGCCAACTGGCTTGAGCCCTTGGGGATTTCCGTCGGCTGGTTAGCCGGAAAGCTAACTGGAAAAGCCAAAGAAGCGGAGCTCGCTAAGATTGCCAGCGGCGAAGCAAAGATGGTAGTCGGCACACACGCACTGTTCCAAAAGCATGTTGAGTTCGCTCAACTGGCGTTGGTTATCATCGACGAACAACACCGCTTTGGGGTTCATCAGCGACTCGAGCTGCGTGAAAAGGGCATGAAACAAGGTATTCACCCGCATCAACTGATCATGACGGCGACGCCTATTCCACGCACACTCGCCATGACAGCCTACGCAGATTTAGACACTTCCATTATCGATGAACTGCCACCAGGGCGAACCCCCATTCAAACCGTTGCCGTACCCGATACACGACGCATTGATATCGTCAATCGTGTACATGCTGCATGTATAGAAGAAGGCCGTCAGGCCTATTGGGTCTGTACCTTGATTGATGAATCTGAAGTGTTGGAAGCGCAAGCCGCCGCCGACACAGCAGATGATTTATCTCGCGCCCTGCCCGATCTCAATATCGGATTGGTACATGGCCGAATGAAAGCGGCAGAAAAGCAAGCCGTGATGAAGGCCTTTAAAGATGGCGAGCTTCACCTGCTTGTTGCCACCACCGTGATTGAAGTGGGTGTAGATGTGCCGAACGCCAGCTTGATGATTATCGAAAACCCAGAACGTTTGGGGCTGGCGCAATTGCACCAGTTACGTGGACGAGTAGGACGAGGCACAGTAGCGAGTCATTGTGTATTGCTCTATCACGCCCCCCTGTCCAAAACAGCGACCAAACGGTTGGGCGTATTACGAGAGAGCAGTGATGGATTTGTCATCGCACAACGAGATTTGGAAATTCGTGGCCCCGGAGAGCTTCTAGGCACCAAGCAAACAGGCTTAGCAGAATTTAAAATTGCGGATTTGGTTCGCGATCAGAAACTGATCCCTGAAGTGCAGAAACTGTCGTTGTATCTACACCAGAATTATCCTGACAACGCCAAAGCCATCATTACGCGTTGGTTAGGTAACAAAGACAAATACAGCAACGCCTAAACGGCACAGGCAGACTGACAGCGAGAGTTGATGAAGCCCCATCAGCGCTCGCATAGCTTACGCTAGAGCAGATCACTCATCTTCCCAGTACTGCATCACCAGCGCCATCACTTCTGATTTGCTATACCCAACTTCGCGAGCATCGACGATCAGATTTTTCAGTGATGGTTCAATAAAGCCAAATCGGTCTTCCATACGCGCATTCAGTCCATCACGCGCCACCAACATACCCACGCCGCGCTTACGCTCAAGCCAGCCAAGCTCTTCCATGTTCTGATAACAACGAGAAATGGTCATTGGGTTGATATTTAGCTCTGCAGCTAACTTCCTGACAGACGTCAGTTTTTGCCCCGGCTTTAAGGTCCCCGCCACAATTTGACGCTGGATCTGCGTCATCAATTGACGGAACTTCGGTGATGGATCCTGCGGGTCGATGACAATGTGCATTTTTCTTCCTGCTGTATTGGCACTCTATTACAGTTGTAGCAGATGACTCACAAGTGAGACGATAAAAATGCAAAAAATTTGCTACAGGAACAGGAATATACCCACAAAAAAACGCAGAGCGGTGACCGCCCTGCGTTTTGATGTTATTGAAAATATATTTATAAATTAACGCGTTGTCGTGCGCGAACCTTTATTTTTGGCGACTGGCAAAACAATCTGAGCACGCAATCCGCCTTGCGAACGCTGCATCAGTTTCAACGTGCCATTGTGTTGCTCCACAATGCGTTTCACGATTGCTAATCCAAGCCCAGTACCTTCACTGCCACGCGCTGTATCACCGCGAGTGAAAGGCTGCAGCACAATCTCCACCTGATCAGGTTCAATACCCGGACCATTGTCTTCGACGGTGATCCATTGATGACGACGATCAGCACTACTGCCTGTCGCAATGCGAACCCAGCCTCCGCCATAGCGCACGGCATTAACCACCAAGTTGGTCACCGCGCGGCGAATAGCCACTTCGTTCGCTTCAAGCTTACCCACCAGCTCGCCTTTGCTCATTTCAAGATCATGACCCGTTGCACCATCCGCCACGGAGACATCATCAACCAAGGCGTTCAAATCAATCGGGGTCATATCTTGCAGCTGCACTGAACGCAAATAGTCCATAAATTGGTTGATGATCTCGTTACACTCTTCCGTGTCTTTGATCATGCTGTCGGCAAGATATTCGTCCGCCGGAGACATCATTTCTGTCGCCAAGCGAATACGTGTTAATGGTGTGCGTAAATCATGACTCACGCCTGCCATTAGCAGGGCACGGTCTTCTTCCAGCTTACGAATACCTTCGCTCATCTGATTGAACGATTTCGTCACTGCTCGAATATCTGACGCGCCTCGCTCAGGCAAAGGTGGCGGAAACTTTCCGTTCCCCACTTCCAATGCAGCTTTTTCCAACGCAGCCAGCGGACGGTTTTGCACCTTGATAAACACCCAACCGCCACCAATCACCAACAAGGCGATGAACATGGAATAGAAGAATAATGGTTGGAAATCATCTTGATGCAGCTCTGAAAGCGGAATACGCATGATATAGCCAGGGAACGCGGTGCTATCTAGCCAAAGCACATAGTTCTTCGACTCTAAGCTTATCCGCGCTTCCGTCGGCGCACTCAGCTTTTCCGACATATCCGTACTGAGGTAATCAATCGCCGCCGCATTCTCAAATTCTTCCATCATGACGAGTTCAGTTTCGTCATGCATGGTGACACCCAATTTTTCCAGCAATTGACGGCGCAGATTTTCATCGAGGTGATAAACCTTGCCATCAGACAGCGTCATGTCCTCATTCAGCATCACCTGAATTTCATGGGCGAGGATTTTGTTGAACTGCTTAATGCTGGGCAGAAGGGCGTAATTGAGGATAGTGAGATAAGAGAAGATCTGGCTGGCGATAAGAAGGCCAGCCATTACCACGAGTGTACGAGCAAAGTTACTACGTGGAGAAAAGCGCATTATTTACGCTTCTCCGTCCGGAACGAACACGTAGCCCAAGCCCCAAACTGTCTGAATGTAGCGCGGCTTGCTTGGGTCTTCTTCCACCATGCGGCGAAGTCGTGAAATTTGCACGTCAATCGAGCGTTCCATCGCGGAATACTCACGACCACGAGCCATGTTCATCAGCTTATCGCGAGACATTGGTTCACGCGCGTTAGTCACCAGTGCTTTTAGCACGGCGAATTCACCCGAGGTGAGCGTCAATGGCTGATCATTGCGGAACATTTCACGCGTGCCGAGGTTCAAACGGAACTGACCAAACTGAACCACTTTTTCTTCACTAGACGGTGCGCCCGGTGCTTCAACAACTTGACGACGTAATACGGCACGAATACGAGCAAGCAATTCACGCGGGTTGAATGGTTTTGGCAGATAATCATCCGCGCCCACTTCCAGTCCCACAATGCGGTCAATCTCATCACCTTTTGCAGTCAGCATCAGGATCGGTAATGTGTTGTTCGCCTGACGAAGGCGGCGGCAAATGGATAACCCATCTTCACCCGGCAACATCAAATCCAACACCATCAGGTGGAAATTCTCTCGAGAAAGTAAGCGGTCCATCTGCTCGGCATTCGCCACGCTACGAACCTGAAAACCTTGCTCTGACAAATAACGCTCAAGCAAAGAGCGCAAACGCATATCGTCATCTACCACTAGGATTTTATGATTATCTTGCATGACCTACCTTTCTTTCTATTCTTGAAGGTGTTTACGAACTTGATTGTATCGTCTGACCTGTTTATGAAACATCAAGGCGAAGCCCTTCGGGGAGAAAAACTGTTACCAGTTGTAACCGTCCCAGCTTGCTCACCGACCACCATTTCGCGGGATAGCTTAACGTTGCAGGGCTTGTTGGCTTTAATCATGACGCCAAAGCGGTTATAACTCTTCTCGAAAACGAACGACATACTCGGACATAGCAATGAAAAAAACCGATTTAGTCACCCGAGAAGGCTACAAAAAGCTCAAACAAGAGCTCGATTTCTTATGGAAAGAACGACGCCCAGAAATCACCAAAATCGTATCGTGGGCGGCAAGCCTCGGCGATCGCTCAGAAAATGCGGATTACACGTATAACAAACGGATACTGCGTGAAATCGATCGTCGCGTTCGGTACCTGCGCAAGCGCTTAGAAATATTGCGCGTCATCGATTATAACCCACAACAAGACGGGAAGGTGTTCTTCGGTGCATGGGTCGATATTGAAAACGAGAACGGCGACACCCTTACCTTCCGCATTGTCGGCCCCGATGAAATATATGGCCGAAAAGACTACATCTCCATTGATAGCCCCATGGCACGTGCATTGATAAAAAAAGAAGTCGATGACGAAGCCTCAGTGCCAACTCCTGAAGGCGTTAAGCTCTGGTATGTTAATGCCATCCGCTATCAACAAGACGAACTTTAATACTGCCGTTGCGGCGGTGACTCTCAAAGGAACACCATGACCTCGTCAATTTATCAACAAATTGCCAGTGAGCTAAATGTCCGTGACGCGCAAGTGATTGCTGCTGTTACCCTGCTCGATGATGGCAATACCGTCCCATTTATTGCCCGTTACCGTAAAGAAGTCACTAACGGCCTTGATGACACCCAATTGCGTAATCTGGAATCTCGCCTTGGCTATTTACGCGAACTAGAAGACCGTCGCCACGTCATCCTCAAATCGATTGATGAACAAGGCAAACTCAGCGACGCGCTGAAAAAAGATATCCTGAGCGCTGACACAAAAAACCGCCTTGAAGATTTGTACCTGCCGTACAAACAAAAGCGTCGCACCAAAGGGCAAATTGCCATTGAAGCGGGCATTGAGCCGTTGGCGCAAACCCTATGGCAGCACCCAGATACCGATCCAGACGCCGAAGCCGCTAGCTACATTGATGCCGACAAAGGCTTCGCTGACACCAAAGCCGTACTTGATGGCGCACGTGCTATCTTGATGGAGCAATTTGCCGAAGACGCAGCCCTGCTTGATAAAATTCGTCGTCACTTAAACCAACAAGCCGAGCTTCAAGCGCGTGTGATTGCTGGCAAGGAAAACGAAGGCGCGAAATTTAAAGATTACTTTGCGCATGACGAACGTCTCACCAAAGTGCCGTCTCACCGAGCATTGGCCATGTTCCGTGGTCGCAACGAAGGCATCCTTCAACTTTCTCTCAATGCCGATCCCGGTCAGGATGAAAAATCCACGGGATCGTATTGCGAAAACATCATCTGCGATCACTTTGGCGTGACACTCGGTACCGCTGCTGCCGATCGTTGGCGCAAGCAGGTGGTGAGCTTTGCATGGCGCATCAAAATTTTGATGCACATGGAAACTGAATTGATGGGCAACTTGCGTGAAATGGCAGAAAACGATGCCATTAAAGTGTTTGCCGATAACCTGAAAGATCTCCTGATGGCTGCACCCGCTGGCCCTCGCAGCACCTTGGGTATCGACCCAGGCTTGCGTACAGGGTGTAAAGTCGCTGTCGTGGACAGTACAGGTAAGCTACTCGATACCGCCACCATTTACCCAACCGCGCCGCACAACAAGATTGCCGAATCGTCGCGCGTGGTCATGGCGTTAGTGAAAAAGCACAACGTGGATTTGATTGCGATTGGTAACGGCACAGCATCACGTGAAACCGATGCGTTTGTGGCTGGCATGCTCAAAGACGCAGGCCAGAAAATTCAAACCGTGATGGTGAGTGAAGCAGGCGCATCGGTCTATTCAGCGTCAGAACTTGCCGCTGCCGAATTCCCAGGACTTGACGTCTCGCTGCGCGGCGCCGTTTCCATTGCGCGTCGCTTGCAAGACCCATTGGCCGAGCTGGTGAAAATTGACCCGAAATCTATCGGTGTGGGCCAATACCAACACGATGTGAGCCAGAGCCAATTGGCAAAACGCTTGGATGCGGTGGTAGAAGACTGTGTGAACGCCGTGGGTGTGGATGTGAATAGTGCCTCTGCCGCACTGCTAACCCGTGTGGCAGGCCTTTCTACCACCATGGCGGCGAATATCGTGGCGTTTCGTGATGAGAACGGCCGCTTTGGCGATCGTAAAACCTTACTGAAAGTACCGCGCCTAGGCCCGAAAGCCTACGAGCAGTGTGCAGGCTTTTTGCGTGTGATGCATGGCAAGAACCCATTGGATGGCTCTTCGGTTCACCCTGAAGCCTACCCTGTGGTGAAACGCATTGCCGACAACACAGGTAAAGCGGTGGATGCCATGATCGGTAACCATGACTTTCTGCGCAGCTTGAAAGCGTCAGATTACGCAGACAGTACTTTTGGTATTCCAACGGTCACAGACATTCTGTCTGAGCTAGCAAAACCAGGACGTGACCCACGACCTGAGTTTAAAACCGCCACGTTCGCGGAAGGCGTAAACGAAGTGAAAGATCTGATCCCCGGCATGGTGCTAGAAGGCTCCATCACTAACGTGACAGCATTTGGCGCGTTCGTGGATATCGGCGTTCACCAAGACGGCTTAGTGCATATCTCGGCACTGTCAGACAAATTCATCTCTGACCCACGTGAAGTGGTTAAAGCCGGCGATGTGGTGAAAGTGAAGGTGATGGAAGTGGATCTTGCGCGTAAACGAATTGCCTTGTCGATGCGTCTAAACGATGAGCCGGGGGCGGACAACAAACCTGCAAGTCGTGGCAATGCAAACCGTGATTCACGTTCAGCCCAACCTCAAACGCGTAATCAACCTCATCGCGGCGCATCGAGTCATCAACAACAAAGCGGTAACTCACCAGCCTTTGGTGGTGCGTTCGCAGATGCATTTGCGAAGGCAAAGCGCAAATAAGCCGACGACAAACCTTTTGCTAAAAACCACAACAGCGCCTCTCGGCGCTGTTTTTTATATTCATTTACCGTGTGTACGATGCGAAGCATCGCAATGGTCGCTCAGGCGAGTGTTCGCTAAATCACGATCAACACTTCTGAAGGAAGGTTTGCCGCTGACGATTGTTGATAGCGCATCGCTACCACCGCCCCTGTCCGCTGGGAATCTTTCAACTGATCAATCTTATCCAGCACTTCTTTCGGCAATTTGAGTTTCATGGCATAGCCATTTTCACCAGCGGGAACATAACTGCCGCTTGATAGCATTGACGAAAGTTGGCTTAGGGTTTCATGCGCCGCAAACTGTGCGCCATCGAATTGGCGAGATTGTTGCGTGAGATCAGTGTAAGTAGGATGCTCAGACGGATCCCATGATGGCTTGCGAAGCTGCTTCTCTTCTTGGCTAACCGGACGCTCTTCGGCGTTAGCGGTGGGTTGGCGCGGAGGGACAATTTTTTCGCGCACGCGATTGTCCCGCGCAACTTGCTCCGTTGGCGGATTCACTGACGGTGCGACAGCGGGTATGCTGACGTTTGCGGGCGAAATGTTCATGCCAATGTTGTCTCCCAACATCAACCGAAGGCCGTCGCCTTATGGCAAACCGCGGGCAACCCCGCGACATGCGCAAACTGTATCTCTACAGCGAAACTATACCAAGATAGCTAATATCCCACCTATCGTACCGATGGCAGATAAAACTTGTCCGGCGGTATAAGCCCCATCATCATTGGTTTTCACTTCGTCAGGGTGGTCCATACCCAATGCCCCGTAAGTGAATGCTTCAACGTCAGATGAAGCGGGTACTTTGCCTTCGGTTGCCGTTGCTTGGTTGACAGTCTTAGCGTCCGTTACACCTTTAGCGACTTGCGCATAAGACTGATTTGCTCCCTCTGACGTTTGCGCCTGATTCGCCTTTGCTTCTGCATTTACAGGCGAAGGTTTAGCGTAAACGTACTGAGATTGCCCAACGTTACCTATATTCATTATGGTCTCTCCTGATGCCATATCAAGTAACACGTATAAAGTATCGGCAACTAACGTGTAAAATTTAGCCGCATTTCACTTTATTTCGTCACTTTTTTCTGACTGGACGGCAAACATTGTCCGCAAAACGCCAACAGCGCCTGCGTAAAATGGGCAGGATCAGAGATAAACGGTGCATGCGATGCATTGGCAAAAATTTGCCGTTGCGACTGCGGTGCCAGTACATCGAGCTCTTGCGCCACTTTCACGGGCACAAGGCCATCTAGCCGACCATACATTCTCAACCAAGGCATTGAAATATCACGCAATTGCGGTCTCAAATCAGCCTCAGCAAGAATACCTAGCCCAGCCTCTAGAGCTTCAGGTTGCGGCGCAGGGTGTGACAACACCGATTGCTTCAACCACTTGATATCTTGTCGCGCCGTTGGACTGCCCATTGCCTGTAGCGCCATAAATCGCTCAACGGTTGTTTTAAAATCGCCCGCCAATTGTTTCGTAAACGCCTGCAATACCTCGGGTTTAATCCCTCGCCATCCATGTTCTGCAGAAAATCGAGGTGAACTGGCAATAGTCACTAAGCCTTTCACTCTCTCAGGGGCAATCAGCGCCGCTTGCGTCGCAACCATGCCGCCCAAGGACCATCCTGCCCAGATCGATTCCTGTGGAGAATTATCAAGCAAGCAATGTGCCATCTCTTGCAAAGAAAACGCATCTGTCGGTTGGCTGAAGCCATAACCGGGCAGATCGACACAATGCACGCGATAGTGAGGAGTGAGAGCGGGGAGAATGTTTTGCCATACTGCACTGTTCATGCCCCAACCGTGAATGAGAATCAGATCGGAACCCTGGCCTTCCGTATGCCAGTAAAGAGATGTCGTCATTTACACTGCCTAAATTCGATTCGTTTCGAGCCATCAAGCTATGATGTTTCGCTCTATCTTACGCGCCCTGCCGCTTCGCTGTCAGCTTTGTCATCACACGCTGGTGCATCGACATTATCCCTGGTGCGAAACATGTCATGAGACGTTTCCTCGCATCCCGCGCTGCTTGCACTGTGGCTTGCCGACGCCCTATGTTACCGACAGTTGCGGTCGCTGCCTGAACTCGCCACCCGCTTGGGATAGGCTCATTTGTGTCGGTGGCTACACATTTCCGTATGACAAGCTGCTTCACCGCTTCAAATACCAAGGCCATTATTGGCTCGCGCCCGCGCTCGGGAAATTGCTGGCTGAGGAAATCGACGACCCAGCACCGATTTTATTGCCTGTTCCTATGCATTGGCGACGGAGAGTCATGCGAGGTTTTAATCACAGTACTCTACTGGCAAAGGCATTAGCCAAGCCTTTAGAAGCCCAATGTGCGCCCGACATCCTAAAACGCCACCGCGCGACTCGCCAACAGCAAGGATTAAGCCGACAATCTCGCTTATCTAACCTTCGCGGGGCATTTACAAGCAAAGGAACACTGCCGAAGCACGTTGCATTGGTTGATGATGTGGTCACCACAGGCGCAACCATTAATGAACTTTGTCGGTTATTGCGTAAACAGGGCGTCACTCAGATTGATGTCTATTGCCTTTGTCGAACACCGCCAAAGTGACAAAAAAGTAACCTCACTGCTTTGGGGGTGATAGTAAAGAAAAACCAGAGTAAACTGTCATTAACATATCGGAATAGTCAGGTAAGAAGCCGTGTCACACATTATTATTTCAGAAAGTGCACAAAGCCATTTCGTTAAGCTGCTGGAGCAGCAACCAGAAGGCACCAACATCCGCGTATTCGTGGTTAACCCAGGCACGCAAAGCGCTGAGTGTGGCGTGTCTTACTGCCCTCAAGATGCCATTGAAGCGTCGGACACTAAGTACGAATTCAATGGCTTTTTGGCCTACGTTGATGAATTGAGTCTGCCGTTCCTTGATGATGCGGAAATTGACTTTGTCACTGACAAAATGGGGTCTCAACTGACTCTGAAAGCGCCGAATGCGAAAATGCGTAAAGTGTCGGATGATGCCACGCTGTTAGAGCGTGTTGAATACGTTATCCAAACTCAAGTGAACCCTCAGCTTGCAGGTCACGGTGGTCACATCAACCTAATTGAAATCACTGAAGACGGCGCAGCTGTTATCCAGTTTGGTGGTGGCTGTAACGGTTGTTCGATGGTCGACGTGACATTGAAAGACGGTATCGAAAAGCAGCTACTTGAAGAATTCAGCGGCGAATTAACCGCTGTACGTGATGTGACTGAGCACGCTGCCGGCGAGCACTCTTACTACTAAGTGCCCCCAGCTCGTTGAGTACATACACATAAAAAAGGCTCCCAAGGAGCCTTTTTCGTTTTCTATTTTCACCACCCTGCCATCACTGATAGCGAGTTTTTAAGGATGTGATGACAACAAGAACTTCCCACGTCGCCACTGATACGCAAACAACACACCTAGGGTAATTCCTCGTAAAGCCATAAAGCCGAGCATTGCCGCCCAAAGAGCATGGTTACCTATGTCTTGATTCGCACTGCTCAACAGCCACCAAATGGCGAAAAAGCCTGCCATCGAGATGAACATGGTATTACGCATTTCTCGTCCACGTGTTGCCCCAATGAACACGCCGTCTAACAAGAAGCACCACATAGACACCAAAGGCATGGCTATCAGCCAAGGCAGGTATAAATATGCTTGTTCGCGTACGGCGGGAATGTCTGAAATTACCCCGACGATACTTCGCCCTCCCAATAAAAACGCCAAGGTGATCAGCAAAGAAATAACCAAACTCCAGAAGGAAGTTGCCGTGAGAGACTCCAATAGTTCTTGCCGATTTTTAGCGCCGATCGCCTTACCCACCATGGCTTCCATCGCGTAGGCAAACCCATCCATGGCAAAAGACACCAGCATCAAGAAATTCATCAACACCGCATTGGCTGCCACCACGTCATCCCCCAAGGTCGCACCTTGAAAGGTCATGAACGTAAACGCTAATTGCAAACAAAGGCTACGCAGGAAAATGTCTCTGTTGAGCTTTGCTAATCGGCTCATTCCCGCAGACGCTTTCTTCCATTGCGCAAGCGGCGAAGGCAGTGACGATTCCACCCAAACCCTAGCAACGAAATACAACCCTAGCGCCATACCTGAATAATCGGCGATCACACTCGCCGCAGCGGCGCCCTGAACTTTCCAGCCAAAGCCCACCACAAACAGTAAATCCAGCACGATATTGACCAGATTGACCAAGATGATCAGCATCATCGGCTTCTTGGCGTTTTGTGCGCCAAGCAGCCATCCCATGATCACCAAATTGGTTAGCGCGGCAGGCGCACTCCAAATACGAATAGAAAAATATTCATCCGCATAGCGTTTTACTTCCGCGCTGGCATCACTATACGAGAGCACGGCATCAGCAATAAACGGATGCAAAGCGAGGATCACCGCCGCCAGTAACCACGCCAAGGTCAAGCCTTGCAAAAACACATTGGCAAGCCCTGTTTTGTCGTTACCGCCCCACGCTTGCGCCGTCAGCCCAGTGGTTGCCATGCGCAAAAAGCCCAATAACCAGAAGGTAACAGCAATCATTGTGCTGCCAATAGCAACACCGCCGAGATACCAAGCATGGTCGAGATGACCAATAACGGCCGCATCCACCAGCCCCAATAGCGGCACAGTGATGTTGGATAACACCATAGGAAAAGCGAGAGAGAACACGCGAACGTGGAGTGATTTTTGTTGAAGTGCTGAAAACATAATTCGCACACTAGGAAAATTCGGTGGGCCAGTGTAGCAAAGATGATTAAAACGTTATCGTTAAAAACACCGTATTACCCTGATGATTTTCATCATTTTCGTCTCGGACAAAGCCGTTTTTCTCCAACACCTTAATCGATGGGACATTCTCGGCACTGGCGCCACCAGACAGGGCTTTGACAACACCAGACGAGCGACTCCACGCCACTAATCCCGCAATCATTTCACTGGCAAGCCCTTGCCCCTGATAGCGTTCAGCCACCACATAGCCCAATCGAAGCAAATAGCCGTCGCTTTCGTGCGCGTCAATCTCTGGATAGAGCAAAAAGAAGCCTGCCAGCGCATCATCATCGGCCAAGCTCACTGTCACAAACTGGCATTCAGCGACCGTGCTCAATAACCACTTAGCCGCACTTTCTGTGTCACACACCGTTTGTATATCAGGGGGAAGATGGCGAGTCACATCAGTCGTCAGTATCGAGGCAAGCTGCGTTGAAACTGCACTTAACACGTGAGGTGATGAGGTAGATGATAACGCCGCGGCAGTTAACCGCGGCGTTCGAAACGTCACATCAGGAAAGGTCATGATGGCACTCAGCACAAAGGAAACATTTCCCTTATGCTAACGCATACCACGCGTGGTCAGCCAACAAGGCGACAAACAGACCGAAGATATGCCAAATGGAATATTTAAAGGTCTGCCAGGCTAGTCCTTTTTCATCGGCAAACTTCAAACGCCATGCATACCACGCAAAACCAAGGTTCAGCGCAAAGCTGCCAACCAAATAAATCTCACCACTCATGCCTGCTAACCATGGTAAGAACCCTACAACGATGAGCAGCATGGTGTAGAGCAAAATCATGGTCTTGGTAAATTCAACACCATGCGTCACGGGCAACATAGGAACGCCAGCTTTGGCATAATCTTTCTGACGGTGAATCGCCAACGCCCAGAAATGAGGCGGTGTCCACGTAAACACCAGCATCACAAGTAGCAATGCATGAGGGTCTAATGAACCTGTGACCGCGACCCAGCCGAGCAATGGCGGCATGGCGCCAGCAAGGCCACCAATCACAATGTTTTGTGGGGTGGCATGCTTCAACCAAACGGTATACACCAAGGCATAGCCAATTAAACTCGCGAACGTGAGCCATGCCACCAGCGAATTCAACGCCCAAAGCAAGGCAAAACCCACCACCATGAGCGTGACACCAAACGCCAATGCCTGCATGGTGCTGACACGACCTTTCGCCACAGGACGATGGATGGTGCGTTGCATTTGACGGTCAATACGACGGTCAATCACATGATTGAACACCGCAGCGGCAGCGGATTGCATCCCTATACCCAGCAGTCCCAAAATCACCACTTTTGCTGTTGGTAACGCTGGTACAGCAAGACACATTCCCACCATCGCGGTGAGTAGCAACATGGCCACCACCTTAGGTTTGGTTAACTCCAGATAATCACGCCAGACGGCGGTTTCCGTTCTCGTAGATGTGCTGTTTGCTAGCGATTGCACTGAGACTTTAGCCATGACTCAACCTCCCCGATTCTTCCAATGACGTCTGAGACGCGTTGGAAGGTTGGGCGGAAAAAACCAACACGGTTGTCCGCACCATAATTAATAACAACAACAAGCCACATACGTTGTGTGCCACTGCCACCGACAATGGTAATAAGGCAACAACATTGGTTACACCCAGTGAAATTTGTAACAGTAA
This sequence comes from Enterovibrio makurazakiensis, assembly GCF_050336585.1. Lineage (NCBI taxonomy): Bacteria > Pseudomonadati > Pseudomonadota > Gammaproteobacteria > Vibrionales > Vibrionaceae > Enterovibrio > Enterovibrio makurazakiensis. The sequence continues at coordinate 77,619 of NZ_JAKJSE010000022.1, read as the reverse complement.
CGCGCCGACAAGCAGCATCGACGTATTTTTTCCTAATGGTCGGCGAACACGCCACGCCAACAGCAGCACCAATGCCGTTACCACCATCGCGCCAATTCGGTGGGTGGCGTGAATGGTCACACGCTGTTCAAAACCGAGGACACCATATTGATAGGTCTCGCTGGTTGGGCTGATTGGGTGAAACGCTGACGCGTCATAACTGCTCGCCCAGTCCACTTCACAGATGGGCAATTGCGTACACACCACCGCGGCATAATTCGCCGACGTCCATCCACCCAAGGCAATTTGCAATATCACCGCCATCAGAGCCCCTACCGTGAGCGCTTTTAATCGACCGGATATTGAACCAGACAACGTGGTGTTATCTTGGATAGCCATTGATGCGGCGTCTGGTGGCACCACGCCTGCTTGCTCAGATACTTCATGACTTTCATGCTGTTGCCTAAAACGTTTTCGCTCAAGTACGGCCAACAAAAACAGCAAGGTCACTGTGGTGAAGCCGCCTAATAGGTGCCCCATCACCACAATGGGCATTAAGTTCATGGTGACAGTCCACATGCCGAGAGCGGCTTGAAATGTCACCACAGCCAGCAAAATTGTGGGTAATGTTCGACTTCTACCCTGACCTCGCCAAGCCAGCCAAGCGATGGCTGCAATGACCAAACCTAGGGTGCCAGCCACGTAGCGGTGGATCATCTCATTCCATGCTTTTTGCGCTTCCACGGGAGCATTTGGGAAAGCTTGTGTGGCTTGTTCCACTTTTTCAGGGGTTAGTGGGACGGTCAAAAATCCATAACATCCCGGCCAGTCAGGGCAACCTAGCCCTGCTTCTGTTAAACGGGTGAACGCGCCGAGCCCTACCACCACAAACGCCAAGAGCAGTGCGCCATAAATAACCCCGAGGTAGCGTTTTTCAGCGTCCATGCTCACCCCACTTTTGACAGTTTCATGAGTTTACGAAGATCAGAGAGTAGCCCCTTGCTTTGAGTAATTTGCTCAGGTTTTCCTTCCGGAATCGGATACGCCAAGATGAGGTTATTAAGTGGGTCAACCAGATAAATCGCTTCACCCGCATGAGGCAGTGCCGCCATGGTTTGGTGCTGCTGAGTATCGATTCTCTGCTCAATGATACTGTCGCCGCCCTTCGCTGCTGGCGCATCAGACACCAATAAAATACTGGTCACGCGATCGCGTTCTGGGCCAACAGCAACGGGGATTTGTTTTAACTGAAACAGCGCACTTTCACATTGCTCTGAGCAGGTTTGCGGCAAAGAATACACCAAGCGCCACTGCCCATTGTGTTCGAGCCAATCCGTGCGAACCTCTTGTGTCAGCAGCTCCCCTTTGTTGGTCACGCCTTTGTTAAACCAACCCATTTCCAAAACCAACTTGGCAGCCACCACAGGCACAGCAAAGGCTATTACCACCATGATTAAGGCTTTCTTTCCATTCATCAGCGTCCCTTCCTCCACCAAATCACAAATCCCAAAGCCACCACCAGAGCCAAGCCGAACCACTGCATCGCATAGCCATAGTGTTTCTCAGGCTGCATCACGACAGGTTCCCACACGGGTAAGGCATTCCAATCAACCGTTTCCCCCGATTGACTTGTTATCGTTTCAACACGTATCACCCAAGGCTGTAGGGGGTAACCACTGGCCTTAGATATCGCTTCAATATCAATTAACTGCACTCGCCAAGGCCACGAAGGCGCCGCATTATCTGTGGCGAGCACCACGCGTTGCGAGGGAAAATCCGCAATACCCTCAACGCGATAACGTCCTAATATCTTGGGTAACTCTGGCAATGTATCGCGGCGCGGCGGCGCGGCAATCCAACCCAAATCAATCAACAGCCAGCGGTCATCCGTCAAGAGTGGCATCATCCAGCGATACCCCACTCTTCCTTGATGAATTTGGTTATCGAGTAACACACTGCGATTCACGTCGAAGGTGCCACTTAGGTCAACCGCAAACCCTTTGGCATCTTGAGGAAGAGAGGAAACTTGAGTGAACACTTGCTGCTGACGCGCGGACAGTTGATCCAGAAGCGTCTCTTTTTCCGCAGCACGTGACATTTGCCACATCCCTAACTTGACCAAGAGCACAACCATGGTCAAAGTAAAAGCAAGGAAACCCAAGCGTCGTATGCGACGTACTTTCGATGTCGACACCCATTCACCCTGTTGGTCACCTTTTTGGCCAGATGGAGGCAATATGTTGCTCAAAGCTATCCTCGTCTGCCTACTTATCTTTATTGTGTTTAACCTGTTTCGCGCGCTTCCCATCATGCTCAAAGGGAAGTCCGATATCCCTATGTCGCGTTATCTCGGTCGGCGTGTTTTCTTTTCTGTGATTGCGTTCGCTTTGCTACTGATCGCAATAGCGACTGGCGTTATCGAACCGAATCCTCGTCCTTACTAAGCACTGAAATACGTAAAAGGGGTGAAGAATCACCCCAACATCGCGCTATAAGACATACACGAACACAAACAGTGTCAGCCATACCACGTCCACGAAATGCCAATACCAAGCCCCGGCCTGAAAGGCAAAGTGCTGATCAGGCGACATATGCCCTTTTAGCACCCTAAGCCAAACAATGAACAAAATAACCGAACCAAGGAAGACGTGCATGCCATGGAAACCGGTCAGCATGAAGAAGGTATTCCCGTAAACACCTGAATCAAGACGCAGGTTCAGCTCTTGGTATGCGTGAATGTATTCTTCACCTTGCAAGAACAAGAAAATCCAGCCTAGCAGTACTGTTAAACCCAGCATTTGGACGATGCGTTTTCGGTTGCCCTCTTCCATCGCCACATGCGCGATATGAAGCGTGACAGAAGACGCCAGTAAGATAACGGTGTTAATCAGCGGTAAACCCCACGCGCCCATTGCTGTTGTCTCAGTGCCATCAGGGGTTTTCACTAAAGGCCAACCCGGGATGAAGTCTGGCCATAGCACTTCCGCTGTCATGGCATTGTTACTTGCTCCACCAAGCCAAGGCACCGCGATAAAGCGCGCATAGAACAACGCACCAAAGAAGGCGGCAAAGAACATGACCTCAGAGAAAATAAACCAGCTCATTCCCTGACGAAACGACCGATCCATTTGATGCGAATATAGCCCACCCATGGATTCATGGATCACATCGCGAAACCAACCTGTCAGCATGAAAATCAACACCGCAGAGCCCGCAAGCAGCATCCAGGGTCCATTCCCGCCGAATAACCCTCCGACCGTCGAGCCTGCGCCCATGGCGATCAAAAACAGGGCAATAGCACCGACAATCGGCCATTTGCTCTGTGCAGGGACGTAGTAATGTTCATAGTCCTGCTGTGATTCGGAGTTTGAGTGCGTTGTTGTCATGATGACCTCACTGCGGTTACTGAGTGACTGGCTCAGTTTTGGCGCTAAACAGGGTGTAAGCCAACGTCAGGGTATTGATGTCGTCAGGAATTGCCGGGTCTACATAGAAAACCAATGGCAATTCTGCATCTTTCCCCGCCTCTAATGGCTGGCGGTTAAAGCAGAAGCATTCAATTTTGTTCAAGTACTGAGCCGCTAACCCCGGAGAAACCGAAGGTACTGCTTGCCCAATGGAATTCATGGTGGTGTTGTTCGTCGCACGGTAGGCAATGGTGTGCGTTTCCCCTGGATGGACTGTGATTTTTTTCATTTCAGGCGTGAAATCCCAGCCAAGGCCAGGATTGATATAAGCCACAAACTCAACGGTGACCTCTCGAGAGAAATCCACTTGCTGGCTTTCCTGCGCAGCAATGTCAGACGTTTTACCGTTGATGCCTGTTATGTCACAAAACACGTCATACAAAGGAACAAGGGCAAACGCAAAGCCGAACATCAGTACAGCCATGCCCGCCAGCTTTAACGCTGAGCGACCTGACTGTTGTTGTATGTTGTCGTCTTTTTGTTCGCCCATTCAAACCTACCTTTAATCAATTTTCGGTGGCGTAGAGAAGGTGTGATAAGGCGCTGGAGATGGAATTTCCCACTCCAAACCTTCCGCGCCTTCCCAAGGCTTCGCGGGTGCTGGCTCACCGCCGCGAGCACATTTCACAACCAACACCAAGAAAATCAGTTGCGAGAAGCCAAACAAGAATGCCCCTACACTCACAATCGCGTTGATATCAGCAAACTGAAGAGCATAGTCAGGGATACGGCGCGGCATACCTGCCAAGCCAAGGAAATGCATCGGGAAGAACAAAATGTTGACCGAAATCAGCGAGCACCAGAAGTGCCATGATGCCAATTTGTTGTCATACATGTGCCCTGTCCACTTCGGCAACCAGTAGTAAGCCGCCGCCATGATGGAGAAGATCGCCCCCGTCACGAGAACATAGTGGAAATGCGCCACCACGAAATAGGTGTCATGGTATTGGAAATCAGCCGGTGTGATCGCCAACATCAACCCTGAGAAACCACCAATGGTGAACAACACAATAAAGGCGAGTGCAAACAGCATGGGGGTTTCGAACGTTAACGAGCCACGCCACATGGTGGCTACCCAGTTAAACACTTTCACGCCTGTCGGCACGGAGATCAGCATGGTGCAGTACATGAAAAACAGTTCTGCAAACACAGGCATCCCTGTCGTAAACATGTGATGCGCCCACACAACGAAACTCAAACCCGCAATGGACGCGGTGGCGTAAACCATGGAGGCATACCCAAAGAGCTTCTTGCGTGAAAATGCTGGAACAATGGCGGATATGATGCCGAAGCTCGGCAAAATCATAATGTAAACTTCAGGGTGACCAAAGAACCAGAAGATATGCTGGAACATCACGGGATCACCACCACCCGCGGCATCAAAGAATGAGGTGGCAAAGTATTTGTCGGTGAGCACCATGGTCACCGCCCCCGCGAGTACGGGCATCACGGCAATAAGCAAGAAGGCCGTAATAAACCATGTCCAAACGAACAGCGGCATTTTCATGTAAGTCATACCTGGGGCTCGCAGGTTCATGATGGTGACAATCACGTTGATGGCCCCCATGATAGAACTGATACCCATGATATGAATGGCGAACACAAACAGTGCGGTACTGTCAGGAGAATAGGTGGTCGAAAGCGGTGCGTAGAATGTCCAACCGAAGTTAGGACCACCACCTTCCATAAACAGTGACATGATCAGCATCAGAAATGCGAACGGTAGAATCCAGAAGCTCCAGTTGTTCATGCGTGGCAATGCCATATCTGGCGCACCAATCATCAAAGGAACCATCCAGTTGGCTAGCCCTGTAAAGGCTGGCATCACCGCACCAAATACCATGATAAGTCCATGAACCGTTGTCATCTGGTTGAAGAAATTTGGCTCAACCAATTGCAGCCCAGGTTGGAACAGCTCAGCACGAATCACGAGCGCCATGGCTCCGCCAAGCAAAAACATGCTAAAGCTGAAGATCAGATACATGGAGCCGATATCTTTATGGTTGGTTGTCAACAGCCAACGCATCACCCCGCGAGGTTTATGATCATGGTCATCATGATCGACCTGATCGGGAGTCATATCCGTCATTACCGTTTCTCCTTAAAGATCGTCACCGTTAAGCACTGCATTAATTTGAGATGCTTGAATGACATCCCCCGTGTCATTACCCCATGCGTTTCGCTCGTAGGTAATGACCGCAGCCAATTCTTTCAAACCCAGCTGTGCGCCGAAAGCTTGCATCGCTGTACCATCTTTGCCGTGAATCACTACGTTCAGATGCTCAACAAGCCTGTCCGACTTAATCGCCATATCGGATTGCGCCAATGCTGGGAATACACCAGGCAAACCGAGACCATTGACTTGGTGACACGCTGCACAACGAGAGTTGTAAACGTCCTCACCCAGTGTCATCAGTTCGTCCATATCCATGTTCATCGACAGCAGTTTCTGTTCTTCTTCACGTACTTTCGCTTGTGCCAATGCCGTCTCTTGCACCCATTCATTGAACTCATCAACTGGCTTGGCAATGACCACTATCGGCATAAAGCCATGGTCTTTACCGCACAATTCCGCACATTGACCACGGTAGATGCCGGGCTTGTCGATTTTTGTCCACGCCTCATTAATGAAGCCTGGGTTCGCATCTTTCTTCACCGCAAACGCAGGCACCCACCAAGAATGGATAACGTCTTCAGAAGTGATCAGGAAGCGCACCTTCTTACCCACTGGCACCACCAAAGGGCGGTCCACTTCGAGTAGGTAATTTTCACGCTTTTTGAGTTCGCCATTAATTTGAGCTGAGGAAGAAGCGAGCAGAGAGAAAAACGACACATCATGGTCGAAGTAGCGATAGTGCCACTTCCACTGAGAGCCAGTGACCTGAATGGTAATGTCTGAGTCAGACGGGTCTTCCATTGCTAACAGCACACGCGTAGCGGGAACTGCCATACCAATAAGGATCAAGAATGGAATTAATGTCCATAAGATCTCCACTTTGGTGCTTTCATGGAAATTTGCTGCTACTGCGCCTTTGGATTTGCGATGGTGCACAATCGACCAAAACATAATCCCAAAAACCACAACACCAATCGCGACACAGATATACAGAATCGTCATGTGCAGGTCGTAGACCTGCTCACTGATATTCGTCACCCCTTTTGTCAGGTTGAACGAAGACTGTTCATCTGCAGCGACAGCAGCAAATGATGGGAGGAGCGCGAGCGTAGATAGAGTTTGGCGAGTCGTCACCGGATCCCTCCTAGAAGTCACTACGCAAAACAGAGATTCATTGGGCGCAGCAAACAGAAACATCGATTAACACTTCATTTACAATTAAAACTAGGCAAGGAATCAGGAAAGAACAAAAAATGGACTGCAAAATGCGCTGAAACTTGATGCCAGCCACGAAATTACGAGATGAAGACAAGTGTTTCATCCTTAACTTTTATCGACAAATTCGCTAGCGAGAACGAAATTTTGCGAACGGTAACTCACTAAATTAGAGAGAGTTTAATCGCGAATTAAGGGATATATACAGTAGGGAAAGGGTGAAAACAGATGGATGAAGACACCCCGAGGATAGGGCTTGTGGCACAAGAAAAAGGTAAAAGAAAGGCGGTTAGCATGCTTTCGCCACTAACCGCCTATTATTCTCAGTCATCTTGGATTTGGAGTGGTATTACATCCAGTCGCTGTTGCGAATAACGCCAACAGCAATACCTTCAATGGCTAAGTTCTGATGTGTTAAATCGACCACAATAGGTGAAAACTCTTCATTTTCAGCATGTAACCAGACTTGCGTGCCTTTACGTTCTAGGCGCTTAACCGTCACATCGTCTTCAACACGCGCAACCACCACCTGACCATTACGCACATCTTGTGTTTTGTGCACGGCGAGTAAGTCACCATCCATAATACCGATGTCTTTCATACTCATACCGCTGACACGCAGTAGGAAATCAGCGCTCGGTTTGAACAAACTAGGGTCAACCTTATAGTGCATTTCTACATGCTCTTGCGCCAAAATTGGCTCACCGGCTGCCACTCGACCGATCAGAGGTAGCCCATCATCATTGGCGGATTCCGTTGTAAGCAGTAAACGGATGCCACGTGATGCACCAGGTACGATTTCAAGCACGCCTTTTCGCGCCAGCGCCTTCAAATGTTCTTCCGCGGCATTCGCTGAGCGGAAGCCCAGCTCTCTCGCGATCTCAGCACGGGTTGGTGGCATTCCCGTCTCGTCGATTTTTGCTTTGATAAGATCAAAGACTTGCTGCTGTCTTGCGGTTAACGGCTTCATAATCAGACCTGTCTTTTTATACAGTTAACTGTGAGTATATCCAGTGTTTAACCAGTTGAAAAGGCGCATTTTGCACCAACTCGGTTAACGACCCTCTCAGAGATCACACTTTTCTGTTTAATCTCGCATTGCCTTTACTGCCTCACGGGTGACATAAGCAGGCGTATTAGTGTCATTTCGCTGCAAGTTCGCGAATGTTTTCTGCTAGACTTGCCACGCACAGAATATAAGAGGCTGCGATCAGATGTCTGCTTGCCAATCGTTTTATCACAAGTTACTGAATTTACCTTTATCGGTACTGGTCAAGACGATCAGTATCCCGTCAGACCCGATTAACCAGCTGGGCTTCGATCTCACGCGCCCTATGGTTTACGTTCTGCCGTTTCGCTCTCATACCGATCTGCTCACGTTGCGCAATATATGCCTGCAACTCGGGTTACCAGACCCACTTGAGCCCTTAGAACTTGGCGGGAAAAGTCTGCCACGCTATGTCTTCATATCAGAAGGCAAACGCATGTTCAAACAAGGCGATCCGGTTCCTGAAGAGTCCATAGAACTGTTTACTGAACTGCTCGAACTGCACAAGCGCGACTCTGAGCTTGATATTCAGTTGATCCCAGCATCTGTGGTTTGGGACAGAAGCCCTGGCAATGAATCGCGCCCTGTCGCTGCATCGTTGCAAGCCATGAATGGGCTGCAAAAGTGCTACACAATTTTGACCTTAGGTCGCGACAGCATGGTGCGTCTAAGCAACCCTGTTTCGCTGCGATTCATGGCAGACAAGCACGGCACCGACACCACTATTGCTAACAAACTCGCCCGTGTTGCTAAAATCCATTTCTCACGCCAAAAGATGGCGGCATCTGGCCCAGGACTGCCTGATCGACAGCTGCTTTTCAAGCGCCTGCTAGCGTCCAAAGCAATCGACAAAGTGGTACAAGACGAAGCTGCCAGCCGAGATGTGCCTGTCGAAAAAGTGCGTAAAGAAGCCATCGATATGATGGAAGAAATTGCCGCGGACTTTTCACCAAGCATGATTCGCTATGCCGATCGCCTACTTACGTGGCTTTGGAATAAGCTGTATCAAGGCATTAATATCAATAATGCCGAGCGTGTGCGTAAGCTTGCCCAAGACGGTCATGAAATTGTTTATGTGCCCTGCCACCGCTCGCACATGGACTACGTCCTACTTTCTTATACCCTGTATAAAGAAGGTTTGGTTCCGCCACACATTGCGGCAGGGGTGAATCTTAATTTCTTCCCAGCCGGGCCGATTTTCCGTCGTGGTGGCGCATTCTTCTTGCGTCGTACCTTCAAAGGTAACCGCCTTTACTCCACCGTGTTCCGCGAATATTTGGCAGAACTGTTTGCCAAAGGCTATTCGGTTGAGTATTTCTCCGAAGGTGGTCGTTCACGCACAGGTCGCTTGCTACCCGCTAAAACTGGCATGCTCGCAATGACCATCCAAGCCATGCTTCGCGGTCTAAAACGTCCGGTTACTTTGGTGCCAGTGTATATCGGCTACGAACATGTAATGGAAGTCAGTACCTACGCGAAAGAGCTACAAGGTAAGCGCAAAGAAAAAGAAAGCTTCGGCCAAGTCGTCGGCATTCTGCGCAAGCTGCGTAACTACGGCAAAGGCTATGTGAACTTTGGCGAACCGATTCAGGTTAACCACTTCCTGAATGAGAAAGCACCGAACTGGCACAAAGACATCGACCCTATCGAGCCTCAGCGCCCAAGCTGGCTAAACCCAGTGGTGAATGAGCTAGCAGATCGTATGATGACGCAAATCAACGATGCGGCAGCCGCCAATGCGTTAACGCTTTGTGCCACAGCTTTGTTGGCCTCTCGTCAACGCGCTCTGAGCCGTGAAGCGCTTGAAGAGCAGTTGAACATTTACCTCGAATTACTACGCCAAGTGCCGTATTCATCAACCAGTACAGTGCCAGAAGACACGGCGCAACAGTTGGTTGAACATGCATTAAGCCTGAACAAATTCGTGGTAGAGAAAGATTCATTAGGTGAAGTGATTTCATTGGATCGTCATCAATCCATTTTGATGACCTACTACCGCAACAACATTATTCATCTGTTTGCGATTCCATCATTGATCGCGCAAATGCTGGTGTTCAAGACCAGTGTGAAACGTGAAGCCTTGCTGGAAACAGTACGTCAGCTTTACCCACTACTTAAATCTGAGCTCTTTATGAGCTTTGATGACGAAGCACTGGAAAGCTACGTGGATGCCGTGATCATTGAGCTAGAGCGTCAGTCATTGCTGACCATTGATGGCGACACCTTGCAAAGAGCGTCAGGTAAACTGAATCAACTTCAGCTGTTAGGCCGCACCATTGCCGAAACCTTGCAACGCTACGCTATCACTATCACTTTGTTCTGCCACGAGCCGGATGTATCAAAGTCCGATCTTGAGCAGCAAAGTCAAATGATGGCGCAACGCTTGAGTCGCCTGCACGGTATCAATGCACCAGAGTTCTTCGACAAAGGCGTATTCAGTACTTTAGTGGATTCATTGCGTGCAGAGGGTTACCTCAATGATGAAGGACACGCCAAAGAAGAGCACATTGAAGCCCTGCAAGAAAGTGTGTTGGGCTTAATTTCGCCAGAAGTACAGCTCACGATTCAAGCGATTCTGAATCAGCCTTCTGACGCGTAACGAGGCCGCTTCAAGCAAACAAAAAAACCTCGCCATTGGCGAGGGTTTTCTTTTTTATGCTTATCCGGTTTTCTCTGGCACGAGAGCGATATGCCATTGTGCCGTTGCGTTTCGCGGCAAAGAGACTGTATTGCTAGAGCATGACAGCCAAGCCGACGCCGACAAATACCAACATGCCGACGTAATTGTTATTCAAGAAAGCTTTAAAGCAGGCGTCTCTTTCTCGCCCTTTTGCTAGCCATTGTTGGTAAACAAACAGCGCCGATGCCGCTAATAAGAACCAGTAATATATCGTCGACAACTGAGACAGATACCCGACGAGTACTAGCAACAATAAGGTGATGAGCTGAAGCACACCAATCGCAGCCTTGTCATACTTACCAAACAAAATCGCCGATGACTTGATGCCGATTTTCACATCGTCATCTCTGTCGACCATGGCATAAAGGGTATCGTATGCGACAGTCCACGCGACATTGGCGAGAAACAGCATCCACGCAACTGGCGGCAGTTCACCAGCCTGCGCCGCGTAGGCCATCGGGATCGCCCAACTAAACGCCATACCCAGAACCAGTTGTGGCATATGGGTGAAACGCTTCATAAACGGGTAAATGGAGGCAAGCGCCAGCGCCACCACCGAGAGTTTAACCGTCAGTGGGTCAAGCGTCAGAACCAGTAAGAAAGCGCCAAGCACTAAAAAGGCAAAGAGCGCCAACGCTTCTTTGGCGGAAACAAGTCCAGAGGGAAGAGGACGCGCTTTGGTACGCTTTACATGACCGTCGAGGTTGCGGTCAGCAAAATCGTTAATCACACAGCCTGCCGCTCTCATCATGATAACGCCAAGTACAAAGACCACCAGCACCTTCGGATCTGGCACGCCATCAGCAGCAAGAAATAACGCCCACAGGGTTGGCCATAGCAGCAACAAGCTACCAATGGGCCGATCCATCCGCGTTAATTGCCAAAACGCTTTAGCTTTGGCTGCATCCATTTAGCCTTCCTCCTGATAGATCGGTGCATGAGGCAGAAACAATTCAGACACCAGCATCGGTTTGTCATTCACCCACAAACGGGAGCGGCGTGCTAACAAGGCTTGTCCATCACAGACAAGGTGCGCAACTTCGATTGCATCACGACGCGCATTAGCCTGATTAAAAACACGCTGTCCCAACGGGACGGCACCCAAATCTGCGATGTCTTGCTCGCGTTCAGTCAAGGTCGACATCGGCACCAAGGTTCGTGCACAAAGCCAGGGAGTATCGTCGCCTGACAGAACGACCTCTCGCACCAAACATGCTTGGTCGCCAAGTAATTCACGTTCATTATTCGACAAGACTTCTTTGCCGACTTCGTGAAGACCCAGCACTTCCACCGTTAAGGTACGGCAGCAGGCTTTCAAGCGCTCCGTCATTGAATGGCGCTCAAGCAGCCACCCACCTTCCTTTGTTTTTTCCAGCAGTTGCCAGTCTGGAGCCACCCAATTCGCTGCCAAAAGGGCTTCTACATATAATCGCTTGAAATTTGACATTTTATCCTGAGCCAAAGAGCAAAAAAACAACAAAACTTTCGCCGAATCTGCCATTAATGTTTAGTATTAATAGTGCGCTATTGTACACAGCTGTGCGAACGCATGCGCAGCTAAACTACCATAAGAGATTCATTAAATCTGGGGTTTGGCAAAAACCATGAAAAAAAATACGACCGCCATTTTCACCTTATTATTGACGCTGCTGCTCTCAATTCCATCCATTGCAAATGCGGAAGAGGAAGCCGCGAAATATAGCTATTTCACGCTTGAGCCTGAAATTACCACCAACTTTATTACCGATGGTCGAAAACTCGGTTTTATCAATGTTCGTATCGACTTAATGGTTGATGACCCGTCGCTCATCCAGATGCTGGAATATCACCAGCCGTTGATCCGCGACACCATCATTGAAGTGTTGGCTCAAGAGAATGAAGTTCGCGTCAAATCCTTATCAGGACGAGAAGCGATTCGAAAAGCCTGCTTAGAGAAGGTCAATGAACTGCTGCTGGCTGAAACCAATCAAAAGGTACTGGTAGACCTGCTGTTTACCAAATACCTCTACCAGTAGTTAAAGACAAATAAAAAAGCGCACCCTAAGCGGTGCGCTTTTTTCGTGTACTCATTCGTTAAAGTTAAGCGCTGATCGCCTGATCGGCCGACACACGACGATATTGCGCCACGTAATCGCATACTCGTTGCTGCTCTTGTTCGGACAAGTACAAACCCAGCTTGGTACGACGCCACAATAAGTCCGTGCCTGTCTGCACGTATTCAATAGCCATCAAGTAGTCGACTTCTTTTTGCGTTAGGCCACTGCCAAATTGCTCGCCCAAATCAGAGGCCGACTTCGCATCCTCTAGCCATACCAAAACACGCGAACCATAAGTGGTCGCCAATCGGTTTATGGTCATTGCATCCATCCATGCGAAATCTTGGGTCAACCTAGTCTCAACGTCATTGAAGGACGTTATTCCCTCTCCGCCAGGAAGCACGCTCTCAGCAGTCCAAGCCTTACCCATGTCAGCAAAGAAAGGTTCAAGCTTGTTCACCGCGGCCTGCGCCAGTTTTCGATATGTGGTCAGTTTGCCACCAAACACCGACAAAATCGGTGCATCACCGCCATTTTCATCAAGATCGAGGGTGTAATCGCGCGTCACGGCTTGCGGTGAGTCTGACTCATCATCACACAGTGGACGCACGCCACTGTATGTCCATACCACATCGTCAGCAGTCAGTTGTTTAGTAAAATGTTGGTTGAAGACTTTCAGCATGTACGCAATTTCATTGTCATCAATAGACGCCTTTCGCGGGTCATCATGATGCTCAACATCCGTCGTGCCAACAATCGAAAATCGATCCAAGTAAGGCAGTACAAAGACAATACGACCATCTTCATTTTGCAAAATATACGCCGCAGACCCATCGTGCACTCTTGGCACCACAATGTGACTGCCCTTTATAAGACGAATACCGCGAGGGGATTTGAGCGTCGTGCTGTCATCATAAAACTGCTTAACCCAAGGGCCAGATGCATTTACCAACACTTTGCAATGACGAATAAATGTCTCGTTTGTCAGTTGGTCGACAATCTCAACTTCCCAGTGAGCGCCCAAGCGTGTGGCTTTAGTGACTTTGCAGCGATTACGCACTTCCGCGCCGCGCTCTTGCGCGTCCATGATATTGAGCACCACCAATCGCGCATCGTCCACCCAACAATCTGAGTATTCAAAGCCTTTTGTAATTTCCGGTTTTAATACGGAATCCGCGCCAAACCGAATGCCTTTGCTCGCGGGGAGGCTAGTGCGTTTTCCGAGATTGTCATAAAGAAAGAGGCCGGCACGAATCATCCATGCAGGACGAAGATGAGGACGATGAGGCAAACGAAAACGCATGGGCCACGCGAGGAAAGGTGCTTTTTTCAACAGAACTTCACGTTCAGCGAGCGCTTCACTCACTAAACGAAACTCATAGTGCTCAAGATAACGCAGACCACCATGAATCAGCTTCGAGCTTGCTGACGAAGTCGCTGATGCAAAATCATCAGCCTCAAACAACGCCACTTTCAGGCCACGCCCCGTTGCATCAGCAGCGATGCCCGCACCATTTATCCCGCCGCCAACTACCAGTATGTCCAACATTTCTGCGCTCATTCCACCTTCTGCCCTATCTATTGTCTCACGTTCATTGTGTCGCACCGTACAGCGCAACTTATCGGCACAACCATTCATTCGAACATTTAACTTTCGTTTACGAACATTCTAGTGCAAAAAATGAGCGTGTCTAGTGACAATGTGGTGAAAAACGCAACAAAACGCGCATACAAAAACGCCACCTGACGGTGGCGAGAGTAGAGGTAACAACAACGACAGGAGCAATTACAGGATGATTTCGACTTGTGTATCAGCGTCTTGCAGGAGGATAGCGATAGATTCAGGCAAGGCCGCATTGGTGAAAAGCATATTGATTTGTGCAATGTCACCCACGTTGACCATGGCGTTACGACCAAACTTAGTATGATCCACCGCGAGCATCACGGAGCGACTGTTTTCCATGATGGCTTGCTTAACGCGCACCTCGTGGTAATCGAAGTCGAGCAGGCCACCATCAAGGTCGATGCCGCTGATCCCCAAAATACCGAAATCAAGACGAAACTGAGAAATGAAATCCAAGGTGGCTTCACCCATGATGCCGCCATCACGATTACGGACTTCTCCGCCCGCCATGATGATCCGAAAGTCTTCTTTCGCCATCAAGATGCTCGCCGCATTGAGGTTATTAGTCACGATACGCAGATCTTGGTGGTTAAGCAGAGCCCGTGCTACGGCTTCGGGCGTGGTGCCGATATCAAGGAATAAAGTTGCACCATCAGGTATGTGTGAAGCCAACGCCAGCGCCAACTTATTCTTGGCGTCTTGTTGCATCACTTTGCGTGCATCATAGGCTGCATTCACCGAACTTGATGGAATGGTCGCACCACCGTGTTGACGTCGGATTTTGTTTTCCGCTGCCAGTTCATTCAAATCTCGACGAATCGTCTGAGGGCTTACGTCAAAAAAAGCCACCAAATCATCAGTGCTGACATACCCTTTGCTTCTAACTAAATCGAGAATTTCTTGATGTCGTAGCGTTTGCTTCACGGTGTCCTCTGCGCTAGCACAATGTCAGATTTTAGTTTACGTGGCTGCCTGCGGCTTGCCAACGAAAGCAAGCCCAAGGGTCAGCACGCATCACACTACTCACTAAGCATTAGGAAGGATTTCTCGCAACTCGGGAAAACTTCGCATCAAACACGGCAATAGCACAGCCTGAAACCAAACCAAACAAATGCGCCATGTTGGCGATAGCCATACCAAACGGTTCAAAGAATCCGGCGACGAACCACAACAGCATAAAGCCGACGTAACTCGGTTCTATCGACAATCCGCGAGAAGGTGCCAATGTACCCATTAGCCACAAATACCCCATCAAGGCATAGATCACACCGGACATGCCGCCAAATGCAGGGCCTTCAAACATATACTGCCCTAAACCAGAAAATAGCGCGGTGAGCAAAAACAGCTGCACCAGTTTGGCACTACCACATAGTTTTTCTATTTTACCGCCCAGCACCCACCACCACAGCAGATTAAACACAATATGGGTGGCGGAAAAATGCAGCAAGGCATGGGTAAACAAACGCCACAGTTCCCACTGCTGGTCGTCCGTTGCAGGGAAATGCAGTAAAGAGAAGACCTCATTGCCAAAGCCAAGGGTAAACCCTGCATAGGCGACAATGCATACCACCATGATAGACAGCGTAAACGGTCCAGCATTTTGTCTCAGTGAAGCCAATATGCCCTGCTTTGGGTAAGTAAAATGCGCAGTACGGCTTTCCGCCATTTCCCATGAAGCTGATTGATATTTACGTGCCGTGGGGTTTTGCAAAAAGGCGTGAAGTTCAGACTCTGCTTCAACTTGATGTTGATCATCAGTTAGCCACAAGGCAAATTGCCCTTCCCCTTCCGGCATCATTTGAATGTCGATCTCTCGCGATGCCATGTAGTCAATGAATGCCTGTCCAGCACGAGGGTTAGAAATTGCAATCAGCCTTACCATTCAAGCCTCTTTCTCGTTGTTCTAATCGTTATTACCTACAACTGGCAACGACTGTCGATGCCAGGCTTCAAATCCACCATCAACACTGTACACCTGCTCAAAGCCTTGGTTAACCAAATATTGTGCCGCACCTTGGCTACTCACGCCGTGATAGCAAATCACAAGTACGGGTTGCTCATAATCAACGTTCTGACTGAATTGCACCATGGTATCGTTGGTAAGATGAAATGCGCCCTGTGGATGAGATAGCGAAAATGACTGAGGATCCCGAATATCCGCGATCACTGCGTTCTGATCGTTGTCCTCAAGTAGCTGCCAAGCATCCAAAACGGAGATATGCGCAAATTGTTCCATGAGTTATTCCACTCCCTGCCATTATTCAAAATGCTGAGATTTCACGTAATTACTGGGAAACAACAGCGAAAACACCATTGTACCTGAGTTTTGCGCAATCCTTGCCACAGAGAAATAATGGGCTTTGTACGATTTTTAGTCGCCTGTGGAAAAATCTGTGGATTGCGTTGATAAAGTAGGATCTCAGAGAAAGATCCACAACATATAGTGTTGATCGTAATAAAGCTGTGGACAAGTGATCTGAGCCCTAGAGCGATAAGGCTTTATTAGAGACAAAAAAACCGGCGATAGGCCGGTTTTTAACGATCAAAGAGGGTGGCAAGATCATAATGCGTCTTCGCCAACCGCCTCTTTCAATTTTCTCATCGCATTCTTCTCTAACTGTCGAATGCGTTCAGCAGATACTTGGTAGTGATCTGCCAATTCCTGCAAGGTTGCTTTGTTGTCATCATCCAACCAACGCGAACGAATAATATGCTGGCTTCGTTCATCTAGCCCTGACATCGCATGAGCCAGTCGGCGGTTGGCATGGTCTTCCCAGTTTTGATCTTCGAGGTTGATGGCAACGTCTGAGCTTTTGTCTTCTAAGAAAAAGACTGGAGCCACAGGGCCTGAGCCTTCACGCTCATCATCATCAGCACCACCATCAAAACCTGCATCTTGCGCCGCAAGACGAGATTCCATCTCACGCACTTCTGATGCATCAACACCCAGCTGCTCGGCAACTAAGTTCACTTCTTCAGCGTTAAACCAACCAAGACGTTTTTTCGACTTACGCAGGTTGAAAAACAGTTTACGCTGAGCCTTGGTCGTCGCGACTTTCACAATACGCCAGTTACGCAAAACGTATTCATGAATTTCAGCTTTGATCCAATGCACGGCGAACGACACCAGTCTCACACCCACTTCTGGGTTAAAGCGCTTAACCGCTTTCATTAGACCGATATTACCTTCTTGCACTAGATCAGACACAGGCAGTCCGTAACCGGAATAACCACGGGCAATATGAACAACAAATCTTAGATGAGACAGGATCAGGCTTTTCGCCGCATCCAAGTCTTCGTCATAGTGCAGACGTTCTGCAAGCTCCCGCTCTTCATCAGCTGACAGCATTGGGTGGCTGTTTACCTGACGTAGATAGCTATCCAAGCTATCTCTGGAGATCGGAGCTAGTGCATGCATCTCTGCTGTCATTTTCACCTCTTTTCGAATCTATCGAACACTCATGGTCAAAAAAGACCAAAGGCATACTCTACTCATGTACAAAAAAACTGCAAGCCCGAGTACATATTCTCTACATTATGTGACCATTCCCTGTTAGACAGGTTCAATGTCTCGCAAATGTTTTCCTGCGGCAAGTCTGGCGGCTAACAATCCAATCAGGCCAGCGACCATAAACAGAATCAAAGTTTCATCGACACCTAAGCCACTGAGACGAAAACCACTGCTATATAATGTAGCCAATTTCGCGACGGCTGCATCAAGTAGTAATCCGTTCACCGTTGCAACAATCCACGCGACCACGGCTCCAGACAATGCCAACCAAACACCCGTGTACAAATAAGGCCGCAGGATATAACTGTCCGTCGCCCCCACAAGCTTCATCACTTGAATTTCTTGTTTTTGGTTGAGTACCTGCAATCGCAAGGTATTACCGACGATAAGGAACACCGCCATTAGCATCAGACCGGAGAACACCCAAGTTAATGTCAGCACCAAGGATTCAATCGCCGCCAAACGCTGCAACCAATCACTATCAAGCCGTACTTCTTCTATGCCAGATTCTGCATGCAGTTTAGACGCCAACGCGGTGACGGCCGCGGCATCATCACTATTGGGTGTCACCACGATAACCCCAGGTAGTGGATTATCATCGAGTAAGCTGACCGCTTCATCAAATCCTTGGATCTGACGAAGCTCTAACAAGCCCTGATCCGGAGAGATATACGCAGCCGAACCAATTTCGGACCACTGCAAAAGCTCTTCACTGAGTGATGTTGCGCTATTTTCCGGCATGTCATCGAGATACACGGTTAACTGATTCGGCGCTTGCCATTGCGTACTGACGGCAACCACATTTTTCGCCAACATATACAAAGTAACAGGCAGTGCGAGCGAGAATGCCAGTGCCAGCACCGTCAACAGGTTACCGGTTGGGCGTGCTAACAAATCTTTTAATGCTTGCCCGCATTGCTGCTTATGCAGCGACAAAAAATTAGCCACGCGCCACCTCCGACAAATGCCCCTGATTCAGATCGAAGCGACGCATGTCGTATCGGCTCAGTAAGGAGGTATCGTGTGTTGCCATGAGTACCGTGACACCCACTTGGTTGAATTGACGAAACAATTCCATGATTTGTTGCGACAGTGCCGCATCCAAATTCCCCGTTGGTTCATCAGCAATCAACACCTGCGGACGGTTAACCACCGCGCGAGCAATGCCCACACGTTGCTGCTCACCGCCGGACAACTGGATCGGCAAACACGCCGCTTTGTCCAACAAACCCACTTTATCCAACGCAGCCGATACACGCTTTTTCACGTCAGATTCATTAGCCTGCTCAATACGCAGAGGCAGTGCCACGTTGTCAAACACAGTTCTGTCCATCAAGAGCTTATGATCTTGAAAAATCACGCCAATGTGTCGACGTAAAAAAGGAATATCTTTTCGGTCAATACGCGAAATATCGTGGTTATTGAACAGTATTTTGCCGTCACTTGGTCGTTCAATGGCGCACAACAGTTTCAGCAAGGTACTTTTGCCAGCCCCAGAGTGGCCGGTCAAAAATGCCATGTCCCCTTTGGGCAAGTGAAAGCTTACTTTTTGTAGTGCTCGCTGCCCACCACGGTAGGCTTTACTAACCTGCTGAAACTGGATCACGCCTATCAGTCCTCCTGACTAAACAGTGCTTCTATAAAGTCTTCCGCCACAAACGGTCTTAAATCGTCGATCCCTTCACCCACACCGATGTAACGGATAGGAATGTTGAACTGATCGGCAACCGCAAAGATAACGCCACCTTTTGCCGTGCCATCGAGCTTAGTCAGGGTAATACCTGAAAGCGGTGCGATGTCATTGAACAAACGTGCTTGGCTGATAGCATTTTGGCCCGTACCTGCATCAATGGTCAGCATGATTTCATGTGGTGCATTCTCATCAAGCTTCTTCATCACGCGGACGATTTTTTTCAGCTCTTCCATCAGGTTAGCTTTGTTTTGCAAACGACCTGCAGTATCAGCAATCACGACATCAACATTACGTGCTTTTGCAGCTTCAATCGCGTCATAGATCACTGATGCGCTATCTGCACCAGTATGCTGGGCAATGACAGGGACTTTATTTCGCTCACCCCAAACTTGTAGCTGTTCGACTGCAGCCGCACGGAAAGTGTCACCTGCGGCAAGCATCACAGACTTACCTTCTTGCTGGAATTGCTTCGCAAGCTTACCAATGGTGGTGGTTTTACCTACACCATTGACACCCACCATCAAGATCACAAATGGGCCGTCTTTCTTGGTCACGTCCAGAGGTTTCTCTACCTGACTCAAGATACCTGCCATTTCTTGTTTAAGCAGACCATACAAGGCTTCACCATCTTTCAACGCCTTACGTGATGCGTTATCAGTTAGGTTGTTGATGATTTTTGTCGTGGTGTCCATGCCAACATCGGCAATGAGCAATTGCTCTTCGAGCTCTTCAAACAGCTCATCATCAATTTTCTTACCACTGAACAGGCCAAAGAAACCCGCACCAATGTTTGCTTTTGTTTTTTGAAGTCCACGCTTTAAACGTGCAAATAGACCTTCACGTTTAGGCTTTTCTTGCTCAGCGTTTGCTTTCGCATCCGCTTCTGCTTGAAGGCGAGCAGCCTCTTCGGCTTGTGCCTTCGCATCCGCTTCTGCTTGAAGGCGAGCAGCTTCGTCGGCTTGGGCTTTTGCATCCGCTTCTGCTTGAAGGCGAGCTGCCTCTTCAGCTTGAGCTTTCGCATCCGCTTCTGCTTGAAGGCGAGCAGCCTCTTCGGCTTGTGCTTTCGCGTCAGCTTCCGCTTGAAGGCGAGCAGCCTCTTCGGCTTGTGCCTTCGCATCAGCTTCCACTTGAAGGCGAGCAGCTTCGTCGGCTTGCGCCTTCGCATCCGCTTCTGCTTGAAGGCGAGCAGCTTCGTCGGCTTGAGCCTTCGCATCCGCTTCCGCTTGAAGGCGAGCAGCTTCTTCAGCTTGAGCGTTTGCGTCAGCTTCCGCTTGAAGACGAGCAGCTTCTTCGGCTTGAGCCTTCGCGTCAGCTTCTGCTTGAAGGCGAGCAGCCTCGTCGGCTTGAGCTTTCGCATCCGCTTCTGCTTGAAGGCGAGCAGCTTCTTCGGCTTGAGCCTTCGCATCAGCTTCCGCTTGAAGGCGAGCAGCTTCTTCAGCTTGAGCGTTTGCGTCAGCTTCTGCTTGAAGGCGAGCAGCCTCGTCGGCTTGAGCTTTCGCATCCGCTTCTGCTTGAAGGCGAGCAGCCTCTTCGGCTTGTGCCTTCGCATCCGCTTCCGCTTGAAGGCGAGCAGCTTCGTCGGCTTGAGCTTTCACATCCGCTTCCGCTTGAAGGCGAGCAGCCTCTTCGGCTTGTGCTTTCGCGTCAGCTTCCGCTTGAAGGCGAGCTTGTTCAGCCTGTTGTTCTTGTTCGTCGTTCTTGCGGCCGAAACCCAGCCAGGACATAAATCCGCGTTTCTTTTTTTCTGCCATTGGCAAATCCTAAAGCATGATTGGTACAATCAGCGCGATAACATCGAGCTGATCTTAAACTGTGAGCACTGCGCCTTATTTATGCAGTGTGGTAACGGCGGTATAGTACATACATTGCGGCGCAGAAAATTCGGCGAAAGAGGCCAAAAACCCTTACGTCGCTGATCATTTAATTAAGGGCAAATTGACCTTGAAAATGCTGAGCCGTTACCGAACCGACATATACTAACACCTTCTTGGCGGTCAAAAAATCTATGGTAAGACGTAACCCTAAAAACCCTGCAAAACAAACCCACAGCAGGGGCAATCAGCCTGCATCAAATACGGGGGGCGGTTCTGGTTTTGTCCGCATTATTTCTGGCAAATGGCGCGGCCGAAAATTGCCTGTGAAAAATGTAGAAGGCCTACGACCAACCACAGATCGTGTCAAAGAGACAGTTTTTAACTGGTTGGCAGCAGATTTACACCAAGCGAAATGCTTAGATGTATTCGCAGGAAGTGGTGGCTTGGGGCTTGAAGCCTTGTCTCGTCAGGCTGATCACGTCACCTTGTTAGAGTTAGACAAGGGTGCGGCGGCGCAAATTAACCAAAACCTCGCCACATTGAAAGCCGACAATGCTACCGTGCACAACACGGATGCTTTGCAATACCTATCGCAACCCGGTCAGCCGTTTGATGTGGTTTTTATCGACCCACCTTTTCGCAAAGAGTTGTTGAGTGACGCGCTAGCCAAACTCGAGCACAATGGCTGGCTAAATAAAAATGCATTGATTTACATTGAGGCGGAAAAAGAACTCGGCTTGCCTGACGTTCCTGCCCACTGGGACATGATTAAGGAAAAACACGCCGGACAAGTGAGTTTCCGGTTGTATCTAAGAGAGGAAAAATGAAAGCACTCATCTTGTTAGCGAAAGCAGCCATTGGTTTTGTTTGGTTGGTTCTGATCGCCAATATCGTTTCACCCTTCCCTGGTGTAGCAGCAATGGCGCTGTATATCATGACCGCTTTCTTGTTCTGTATGCACGGCTTACAGATGCTGATATTCATCGGTGCATTTGGCGATAAGATCACCATGACCCGCTGGGAGAAATGGTCCATTTTGATTTTCGGTATCTTTGCCCTGCTCGATATTCGCCGCAAATATATGCTGAGCGAGTAATTCTGGCAGCGACGCGGTGACAATCTGATCAACATCAACAGCGACAAACAGCAAAAAGGCCTCATCGAGGCCTTTTTTGAATTCATTAAATCGTTATCAGTGTTGGCAAACACGCGCTTCGTTCACCACTAATGAGCCTGCTTGCTCAAGAATTTTCTTACGTCGACGCAAAAATGCGAGAACTTCACTCAATGACAGTCCATTTTGACTGCAAGTATGAAAACGCGCCGAGCTTCCCCATTGACCACTCACCCAATCAACCAATGCCTGTTCCGACACAGATTGAGCTTTGAGGTAATTGAGTACCTCATGAACATGAATTGACGCAGACATTCAAACTCCAACAGCGCACAACTTAAACGAAAGGCATAAAAACACACTCTCGTTACCACTACTTTGACATGCCGCAATCTTGATCAGGATTCATTACGCGGTGTACTGCATTGCCAGCAAATCTCAAAGCTACCGCTATTTTCCTCCTGACACGAGGAACAAAACCAAAGACTTTCTGCCTGCAATTCATATTGATGAAGCGCCTCTCGCGCTTTCTCTGAGCGCAGCACGTCCACCCATAAGGTCACTGCAACCACATCGGCAGGAAGCTCTCCGGTAGCACTCGACAGTGAATCACCTTTTAGCATGACGTCCATTCCCATGGCTTCAAGCATCCCTTTCAGGCTATGTGCTTCCAGTGAATTGCTTGCACTATACACTTGAACCCAAGACATCTTTGACTCCTTATTACCCAGAAATCGCGGACAACGTGATAAGACCTTGTGCGCAGAAATAGGTGCTCATCACTAAGACGACGGAAGCGCGAAACGGTCCTTTGAACCGCTCAAATGCCAGCACGGTATCCGACACCATAAACAACAACGCACCACCAAATGCGTAAGCAGCCATTTGGGAATGGGTATTCATCCAAAACTCACCCGCCCCCCACGCCATTTGCGCAATCACGGCAATATAAACACCAACAGGCACTAATAAAGGCCCAAGATTGGGAAGCAGTAAGAGAAAAATGATCACACTGGCAGCGCCAAGCAATGATGGCAACCACCACACCATCGTCCCATCAAATTGCAGCCAGAAGGCGACACTATAGAAGATGTGAGCAACGAGAAAACTGAGAAGCCCAGGAATGAACCTGTCTTTTGGCAACATCAAGAATACGTCACCAAACAACGAGAACAGCAACCCCGCCAAGACTAAGTAGGCATAAGTGTTTGCTTCGCCACCAGTCACTACAATCAGCATCATCAATGCAATCGTCAATGGCTTGAACAGATAAAACTGCCAGCGAGGTCCCTTGTAAGCAGCATTGATGTGCAGTAGCCCTGAACACCAAACAGCAAGCCAACTCAACATGAATTCTTCCCTTAAATTGCAAGCCAACCAAGTCTAGGGATGCAATATGGAAAGTCCACCGCACATGTCTCAGAAAGCGAACCACGCATCAAATTCTAGGGTCGATAACATCTGAGAGTACGGGTGAAAAAAATCATAAGGCAGTACTGCCTATCCCCTTAAAAAGGGTAAGCCTTTTCATGTCACTGTTCGTCTTATTTTAGCGACGAAAACTTGATAATTCGCACCGCAGAACCCCCTTATCGCACGACTCGCGGATACAAAAAAAGCACCGATACAGGTGCTCTTCTATTTAATTTCGCGTTATCGCGTCGATCAATTGCCGACGATATGGCGCCAGTTTTCGATATAAAACCATACCGCACCGGCGGTGACGGCAAAAATCAGGAAAATAGCCGCGCGCCAAATCATTCGGCTACTACGAGGTTGAAGTTCTTTTTCGCACTGCTTGCAGGCAGAAACAAAACCTCGCATGTCATCCACTTCGTAGCCATCTTCGTGCACTGCTTTATTTCTGATCGTGGCAACGAAGCGCAGTTTGGCAATTACGTCGTGGGGTAATCGCTCCTGACAACTGCTCACAAGTTCATGAAGCCCTCGCCCTTGGGCGTGGTAATGCTCTTTCAGCAAACGCTCCAGACGCCGACTTTGTCTCACAACAACTGCAATGTCATCCATGCTGGCCTCCTCGGGTCCGTCATTGAGCCGTGTCTATCACCCAATATATCTCTTTCCATTAGCTTACGTCATATCACTAAAAATGAGAAAACTCTTTAACTTCACTTACGTTAGCGTTAAATCTGACTCAGATAAGTGCTTTCGATCACGAATTTTTTCTGGTGAAGGTTTGTCAGCCCTTGTTCTGAAGTAGACTCACTGCCGGCCTTTTGTGGCCGGATTAAGGAGACAAACGTGCCCATTTCTGTGATTTTGCTCGTGATCGCCCTTGCTGTGATCGCTGGCGTCTACTTTGTATTCACCTTTCAAAAACACACTCTCGGACAAGGTGCAGAAGAGCGTGCTATCGACATTCGTATACTTGATAAACAGGCCGTTGCCCTACCAAGTGATGAACAACACCAAGATCCTGAAGAGTATTGGATTTATGTCGAGCCCATGTCAGGGGGCCCGAAACGCGAATTCCAAGTCGGTATTCACTACTACCATGCTCTGCAGCCAGGAGATTGTGGTCGACTGACCTACCGTGGTTCGGACTTTGTTCACTTTGCCAAACTACAAACCATTCAGTGATCACGGCACGAGCCAAGCAGTAACCCGCCACCTCGACAATCTGACACTGGCCCAATATGACAATGCAAACACGGCCAGTGTCACCAATGGAATACTCAGCCACGCCATGCCAAACACCATGTTGGCCTCTCTCAGTGGCCATAAGAAAATGGGATGTATCAAGTAAATACCGAGTGAGTGTCGGCTCACCGCAGTGATCCGCTTTTGCCATTTCTCAGACACGTTTTCTGCCCAGCGCTTACACAGCACAAACACCATGGTGGCGATCAGCACAGTGTTGACTGTTTTATAGGAAAACCAACCCGCACTTGTGTATGACCCTTTTGAGACACTTTGAGAAATCGCCGTGTACTCTGTCGCCACCAGCGCCAGCACACCGATAAAGAACAATAATTTGAACGGTGCTTCGTACTTGTGCAGTGCATAGCCCAGCATTAAGTAGCCCCCGTACAGCACAAAATCCTCAACCAGCCCCAAGTCCATCCCCATTAGCCTAGCGGTGCATAAGCCAAGCCATATTGCTAACAAGGCATTAAAGGCATCTGGCGATTTTTGCTGTGCCATAGGCCGTAATATTGGAATTAGAAGATATAGCGGCAGAAAATAGTAGAAAAATCCCAGATGATAGTACGTTTCTTCCACTGGAAATTGCATCAATCGCTGTACGGTTTCTGACCAATTTACATTTTGTAACGATATCGCCGCCAAAACCGCATAAAAAACAGACCAAATAACAAAGGGTACAAACACTTTCATGACTCGGCGTTTCACAAAATACGATGCGGAAAACGAACGAGTGTCCGACAGCATTAATGCACCTGTGATCATAATGAAAACAGGCACCGCCCAACGACTTGCACCATTAATTGAAATGGCGGAGAGCCAGTCACTCACTGGAATATCGCCCACAATGTAGCGATATGGCCCCAACACATGGATTGCGATCACTGCAATCGCGGCGACCACACGCAACAGTTCAATATAAAAGACTTTTTTCTGCATCTTATCTTCCGAGAGTGGCACAACCGCACCGATTGATATTGGAATTGTAAACCTGCTGACAATTTAGCCAAACCGAACAAAAACCAAACAACATTTGACGCCAAATGTTGCGTTTTATTTAAATAATATGGCTGATTTATTGTCATTTGGTAGCAGTAAGTATTGCATTGACCCTTTTTTATGACCTAGCATGCTCCCAACAAAAATGGAAAGTTGTCTAACATGGAGGAACTGATGCAGACATCAGCTTCGCAACACCACAATGGCGGGAAGCCGAAAAAATCACTTTTTTCCCGTTTTCTCGATTCCGTAGAATTTCTCGGTAACTTGCTTCCACACCCCGTCACTTTGTTCGCCATCTTGTGTGTGGCCATTTTCTTTGCATCTGGTATTGCAGGTTACTTCGGCATGTCTGTTGCCGATCCTCGTCCTGAAGGCACAGCCGGACGCGCTGCCGATGGCATGATCTATGTGAAAAGCCTGCTAAACGCAGAAGGCGTTCAACTGATTGTGACCAACCTAGTGAAAAACTTCACTGGTTTTGCCCCCCTAGGCACAGTATTAGTTGCCATGATGGGTGTCGCCGTCGCTGAACACTCAGGTCTGTTGTCCGCCACCATGCGTTCAATGGTTATGGGCGCGTCAGCGCGTATGGTAACCCTGACGGTGGTCTTCGCTGGTATCGTATCAAACACCGCGTCAGAGCTTGGCTATGTGGTACTGATCCCACTGGCTGCGATGATATTCCACTCGTTAGGGCGTCACCCGCTGGCAGGCCTTGCCGCTGCATTTGCCGGTGTTTCCGGTGGTTACTCCGCTAACTTGCTGTTGGGTACCGTCGATCCGCTACTATCAGGTATCACCGAAACCTCAGCACAGATGATTGACCCAAGCTATACCGTCGGCCCTGAAGCGAACTGGTACTTCATGTTTGCCTCAACCTTCCTTATCACCATCCTTGGTGCGTGGGTCACAGAGAAAATCGTTGAACCGAAGTTGGGCAAATACGACCAATCTATGGCGGCAGAAGACTTTGAAGCCAAAGAAGCAGGGAAAGTCACCGACCTTGAAAGACGCGGTATGCGCAATGCTGGTATCGCAGCATTGGTTGTCTCTGCATTACTCGCACTGACCATCGTGCCTGAGTGGGGTATCCTGCGTCACCCTGAAACTGGCGCGGTCGCGGGTTCACCGTTCTTGAAAGGTATCGTCGCGTTTATTCTGGTGTTCTTTGCTGTCCCTGGTTACGTCTACGGTAAAACCGTCGGCACCATGAATAATGACCGTGACGTCATTGACGCGATGGCGAAGTCCATCAGCGCCATGGGTCTGTACATTGTTCTCGTCTTCTTTGCTGCGCAATTTGTTGCCCTGTTTAAATGGACGAACTTCGGCCAAGTCATCGCGGTAGGTGGTGCAGACTTTCTACAAAACATCGGTCTGACTGGGCCAATGCTGTTCTTTGCTTTCATTATTATGTGCGGCATCATCAACCTGACACTCGGTTCGGCGTCTGCACAGTGGGCAGTAACGGCACCAATATTCGTTCCAATGCTGATGCTAGTTGGTTACGCACCGGAAACCATTCAAGCGGCTTACCGTATCGGTGACTCAGTGACGAACCTTATCACCCCGATGATGAGTTACTTTGGCCTGATTCTGGCGGTGGCTTCTCGATATAAGCGCGACTTGGGTATCGGTACCTTAATAGCCACCATGCTGCCTTACAGCCTGATATTCCTTGTTGGCTGGAGCGTGTTCTTCTACCTGTGGGTGTTTGTTGCAGGTATGCCAGTCGGCCCAGGCTCAGCCACTTACTTTAACTTCGCGCAATAAAGTCATTCGACGTAATAGTACAATTCGCATGAAGACCAAACAGCCAGCCTTTGCTGGCTGTTTTTGTTTGTGACTATTTGTGGTTTCTATTCGCCTAAATCTTGTCTCAACGAACGGTATCAGCATCTATCCGCGAGATTGGCTAACACTTAACCAAGCACTTCTCGCCTGTCGTGATATGCTAAATAAAAACCCCAGAGCGGAATGTACATGTCAATTGAACGCCCTTTTTTATTTTCTCGCGAAGATGAACTCAACAATACAATGACGGATCAGATTGCCCCTTTTTGGGCAACGCGTCAGCAAGGGCAAGTCATTGGTCAAGATGGCCTGCGTCTGAACTGGTGTGCCTTTACTAAGCCAGAACACACTCGCGCTATTGTGGTGGTCAATGGTCGCATTGAGTCAGTAGAAAAATATCAGGAAGTGTTTTTCGACTTATTCCAACAAGGGTATGACGTTTACAGCTGCGATCACCGTGGTCAGGGGCACAGTCATCGTTTAGTGACAGGCAGTGACATTGGCCATGTGGTCGAGTTTGAGCACTATGTTGACGATCTCGAAACCTTTATTGACGAAGTCGTCACACAAAAGCCTCACCAGCAACGCATGATCCTCGCTCATTCAATGGGTGGTGCTATCTCCACGCTTTATGCCGCGAGAAAGCCAGCGGCAATCGATGCGTTAGTATTGAGTGCCCCGATGTTTGGCATCAACCTGTCTCCACTATTGCAAAAAGCGGCCAAGCCTCTCTGTCGTTTGTTGTCTGAGATCCATCACCCTGCAGGCTATGCTCCGGGACAAGTGCCTTATTGGTTAAAGCCGTTTAAGCACAATTTACTGACAAGTTCTCATCCGCGCTACCAATGGTTTCGCGACTTGTATGAAGATAACAGTACACTTAAGGTGGGTGGCCCCAGCACGCAATGGATTTGGCAAAGTCTGTCAGCCTGCGAACGTGCACTAGATGCAGCAAACATCATCGACATGCCCATTTTATTGATGCAAGCAGCGCGTGATGAAGTGGTGTGCAACCATGCTATGTTCGAATTCCACCGTAAACGTCAGGCGGCAAGTCTGCCCATCCAATTTGAGATAGTCGCAGATTCTCGCCACGAACTGCTGTTTGAGAAAGACCCTATTCGTGACGCGGTATTGAGCTTATGTCTCAACTTTTTCAATGACATGGATACCAAGCCCTTAGAGCAGTCGGCGTAATCAAGGGATCGATTCTCGCCAATGCAAGTTGCCGGTTATTTAACCTAAACAGGAAAAAAACGCCGGCAATTTGATCCCTTTTCTTTCTCGGGTGCTTCGATACACTGGGGATGTATTGCATATCCTTTTTAAATTTGAGGTACACATGTACAGAATCGTTGCATCCGATCTCGATGGCACTCTGCTGACTCCCGAACATAGCATCGCCCCATACACACGCGATGTCCTTCAGCGCCTGCATCAAAAAGGCGAACACTTTGTCTTCGCAACGGGCCGTCACCATATCGATGTGGCACACATTCGACAAAACGTGGGTATTCCAGCTTTCATGATCACCTCAAACGGTGCTCGCGTTCATGATGCTGACGATAACCTGATATTTAGCCGAAATGTCGATCCCGCGCTAATTCCTGAGCTGATCAATATGGTGAAAAACGATGAAACCGTCACTATCCATATCTACCGTGAAAACGATTGGTTGCTCAACCGCATTGATGAAGATCTTGCGAAATACCACAAAGATTCTGGTTTTAGTGCAGAGCTATTTGACCCAGAGAATCCGCCGCTAGAAGACGTGGCCAAAATCTTCTTCATTCGTCATGACCACGACTACCTAACGACTTACGAACACAAGCTTGTTGAAAAGTTTGGCGACAAAGTCAGCGTGGCATTTTCAACGCCTTTTTGTCTTGAAGTCATGGGCGCAGGCGTATCGAAAGGAGATGCACTTAAAGCTGTCGCGGAAATCAAAGGCTTTAGCCTCGAAGAGTGCATCGCATTTGGCGATGGCATGAACGACGTAGAAATGCTGACGGCGGCGAAAAAAGGTTTGGTCATGGAAACGGCGCACCCTCGCGTGAAGGCTACACTACCAAACAACGAAGTCATTGGTAGCCATGCAGACGAAGCCGTTGCTCGCTACCTTGAGAAGCACCTGCTGTAAGCACGGAGCTTGCTCGCATACATCCCAACGGTAGCGCTCCCCCCGCTGCCGTTTTCTTTTCTTGTTCGACTCGTTCGTTACCTGATTGGCGTTGCTGACATGGCAAGGATCTCATTCCACTGCATGTCCGTGACAGGCATGATGCTGAGACGACTGCCTTTCTTCACCAGTGGCATTTCCTCTAACGCTGGGTTGGACTTGATGCGCGCCAAAGAGACATAACGCAGATGCTGGCGATATTCGATATCAACCATGATCCAGCGAGGATTTTCAGGGGAGCTTTTGGGATCAAAGTACGGGCTTTCAGGGTCAAACTGGAAATGATCAGGATAGGCTTCTTTCACCACTTCTCCGATCCCCACCACGCCAACGTCTTTACATGACGAGTGATAAATCAACACCAAATCCCCAAGCGTCATACCATCGCGCATCATGTTTCGTGCTTGATAATTTCGAACACCTTCCCAACAAGAGACCTTTTGCTGTTTTAAAGTGTCTATAGAAAAAGTATCTGGCTCGGTTTTTAACAGCCAATACGCCATAATTCCCCCAATTGGTGTGAATGCCATCATCAAGGCTGTATACCCAAGTAACCTGAAGAAGCAGGATTCTTCGGTATACCCTGTTAGCTAATGAAAGAGAAGAGGAATCTCCGTTGCCAACCTCAAACTGCCGCCTTATCAAAACACTGAGCATCGCGAGTGCGATTAGCTTGCTTTCGGCCTGTAGCCTGTCACCCTCGGGCCCCGTCGAACTGGGCAACTCGGACGACTTATCCCCGCAGGCATCCCAAAAGGCATCCGACCAAGCCGCTAAGCCGCCATCAATCCAACGCTTTATGTTGCGCGGCGAAGTAACGCTAGGACACGAGGCTCGAGCCATTACCCCCTGTGGTAGTAATAGCCAATATTGGCTGCAGTTTGATCCCGCCACGGCTCAACAAAGCATGGCGCTGAGTTCAAGCCCGTACAACACCATTTATGGCGAAGTGATTGGTGAATTTGTCGCTCCGCCACACGATGGATTTGCTGCAGATTACCCAGCAAGCTTTAAAGTCACGCAACTCAATCTCATGTCTGCTGAAATTGATGGCTGTCAGCAACGTCGCAATCTCACTGTGGCGTCAGGGACTGAACCGTTTTGGTCAGTGTCGATCTCTAGCAATACACTGCAATTAAGTCGCTTGGGCTTTGAAAGTGAAAACTTCACGCTCAAGGAACGTCATATCAGCCAAGAAGCTCGTATTTACCACGCAGAAGGTGCCACATTGACACTTCGCCCTGCACTGTGTAGCGATGGCATGAGTGACAGTATCTATGGCTGGACATCCACATTCACCAAAGGCAATCAGTCATGGGAAGGCTGTGCCACCTTGTCAGCCAATGATCCCACCCAAGCTTGGGTCGGCGATTATCAAGGCATCACAACACAAGGAGAGGTTCGACTCACCACCACCGTCACCCTCAATGCTGATCATTCGGCGACCACACGCTACCAGCAAGTCAATGAGCCTGATATCGAAGAAACGGGCGTATGGCAACAAGTCAGCCCCATTGAAGTTCAAGTGATGATGACGCGTCATCAAGGGCAATATCTGGTCAGTGAGCGCGTATTTCAGCGCAATGGTTTAACACTCACGGCAAAAACTGAAACCGTCAATGGCCGCGAGTACAGCTTAGGCACAGAAGGGTTGGCCTTATCATTGATGGTAGGCAGTGAAGTAACCGCCGTGTCTGCCACGGGCTCAAAAGTAACCTCTTACGGCGTCGAAGGCTCTGCAATCTATAACCCAGACGTGGATGCGGCATTGCTGGCATACCTTGGCGATGCCGCCAAGGAAGCTGCGGGCATGCGTTATCGTTGGTTAACGCAAGATCTCAATGATGATGGCGAAGACGAACTTTTCGTTTTTACCGATTGGTGCGGCAGCGGTGGATGTACATTGTTGGTGTTTGCCAACCAAAACGGTGATTGGGTCTTCAACAGTCGCATCACATTGGTGCATTTACCCTTCCAGCTAGGAAGCATCACGCAGAACGGCTGGCGTGATTTGATCATGCCAGTGGGTGGGGGCGGTGCGAAAGCCTCCACACGCGTGCTCATGTTTGACGGAAAACGCTATCCGAGCAACCCTTCGCTGGCCCCTGAAGTGAGCCTTCCTGATGAAAGTGATACCTATTTGTTTGCTGACGGCATATACCCTCAACAACAAGGCATCACCTTCAAATAACACCATGACGAAAATCATCACTAGGGTCTGTTGATCTTTGGTGATGATTTTTGCAGCAGTTTGTGGCGGCTTTATACAAGGCAGAGGCTACGATGTGTAGTGGCCTACATGAGAAGTCGATAACGCAGGAGAAAGTCGCCACAAACGCTGCCCGAAGGGTTCTGCCAAAAGCGTTTTATGCTTTGTTGAGGCGTGTTTGCTTAGAATGACTAGGCGGCACACACCTCGCCTCGCCTAAACGCTTTTAGCTAGAACAAAATTTAGCCACCAAAGATCAAAAGACCCTAAGGAAACCATTTTGTCGACCAAACCAGCACCGTGCCAAGGCTGTGGCTTTCATTACAATTGCTTATGCGAGCATACTCCATCGCTAACCAGCGAGTTGCGTATTGAGCTATTGATGCACGAAACCGAAGCTCAACGCACGAGCAACACCGGTCGGCTTTTAGAGGCGGCATTACCTCATTGCCGCCGCCATATTTGGCAGCGAAAAACGCCACCGTCAGAGTTGCTAACCCTGCTGGCTGATCCCGCAGTTCAGCCTTTCTTGGTCTTCCCAAGCGATACCGCGCAGCCACTCGATAAGGTCGTATCTCGCCAATCATCTGCGTCATACGCCAAGCCGCTGCATTTCATTATTGTGGATGCGACCTGGCAACAGGCTAGGAAAATGCTTCGTCAAAGCCCTTGGCTAGAGGATGTCCCAACGGTAACGTTGCCCGAAGGACTGACAACCCGCTATTCATTGCGCCGCAATCAACCCTCGGGGTCGCTCTGTACTTGTGAGGTAGGTATTGAACTCATGGCCGCATTGGGTGAGAAAAAAAATGCCAGCATCATGTCGACATATTTAGAGCAATTCATGCGTATTTTCGAATCAGATCGCCAGCACATTGCAGTAACACCGTAATATGTATCAAATTTGCAAATTTTTGCGACACAATTTAATGTAGCGCTAGGCATATCGCATGAAGGACGCGTAAACATGACAGTGGTCTCAATGGCCAATCCAATGCCAGTTCAACAACAAATTGAGTTGTTGGAAGCACAGTTTTCTAAACAAGTCGGCTTGAGTCGTCAGGTTTCCGATAGTAGCTATGCCCAACGCATTGATGATTTGACTCGCCTTCAATCCGCGCTAAGTAAGCATGCTGATGCGCTGGTTAATGCCTTATCGCAAGATTATGGTCATCGCAGCCACACCGACAGCTTGATGGCTGACATCATGCCTTGCTTTCAAATGCTCAGGTATACCAAGCGCAAGTTAAAGCGCTGGATGAAGCCTTCACGCCGCTCTGCTGGGCTATTACTTACACCGGCTAAAGTAGAAGTGCATTACCAACCTCTTGGTGTGGTGGGTATCATCGTGCCGTGGAATTTTCCCATCACGTTAAGCCTTATCCCACTGATGACAGCGATCGCCGCCGGCAACCGCGTGATGCTGAAAATGAGCGAGTTTACCCCGCTCACCAATCAAGCGTTAAAAACCCTACTAAGCGATGCCTTTTCCGAAGACCAAGTCACTGTTGTGGAAGGCGAGGTTGAGGTAGCGACAGCGTTTACCCAACTCCCTTTTGATCACCTGCTGTTCACCGGTTCTACCGAAGTGGGTAAGAAAGTGATGGAAGCGGCAGCCGCCAACCTAACGCCAGTCACACTGGAGTTAGGAGGAAAATCTCCGGTGATCATTGCGCCTGACATCTCCCCTGCACTGGCGGCTGAACGACTAATATTTGGCAAAAACCTCAATGCGGGACAAATCTGTGTCGCACCTGACCATGTATTTATTCACGAAGATAAATTGGATGAGGTGATCGAAGCGCTGCGAGCTCAGTGGCAAGCCGCCTATCCGAAAGGCATACAAAGTGATGATCGCACTGCCATTATTAATGACCGCCAATTCGCAAGGCTTGAGTCACTGATTGATGATGCCAAACAGCGTGACATTAACGTCATTCCACTTAGCGATATCGCATCCTTACCAGAATCACGGAAAATGGCGCTTCATCTAGTGATCAACCCCCCCGAAGAAAGCGCCATCATGCAGGAAGAAATCTTTGGCCCTCTGCTGCCCATCATTACCTATCAAGATGTGCATGATGTCATCAATACAGTAAAGGAAATGCCGCGCCCTCTCGCCCTGTATTTGATGACCTTCGATGAGAACTTCACACGTCATGTGATCCGCCATACCCACTCGGGCTCTATCGCGATCAATGACACCATCATGCAAGTGGCGGTCGACGATGCGCCATTCGGCGGTGTTGGGCCGTCAGGGCTCGGGAGTTACCACGGTATTGAAGGGTTTCGTACATTCAGCCATGCCAAAACCGTTTTCACCCGCGGGAAGCTCAACCCAGGAAAGCTCATGACTCCCCCTTATGGAAAGTGGTGGCAGAAGATCATGTTTAAGCTGTTTTTGCGATAGATTTACGCCCAAGGGTCTGGTCTGCAACAACAGACCCTTTTGGTAACTGTGTTTCGTATTATTTCGGTTAAGTCCCTTCGAGCAGATATCATCACATCATCGCAAATGGGTGCAGCCTTCGGGTAGCGCCTTTTTTGTTCATAATACCGCTTAACACGCAGTTCGTTGCGTTAAGTGGCTAAACGACTTATCGAAATAACGGCATAAATATAAGCGGCTAATAAATATAATTGGGATAAAAATATCAACTGAAATTGCGCAAAGAAGCACATGAAGAGAATTTAAACAGGAAATTGAGAAGCGTTAGAAAGTATTACGAAGAAGGTATATAGAGTGGATTTGGCGAATTTTAGACATAAAAAAACGCAGATGGATAACCATCTGCGTCTTCTTTCGAAATTATAGAGCTACTACGTTCGCAGCTTGTGGGCCTTTTTGGCCTTGCTCAACTTCGAAAGATACTTTCTGACCTTCAGACAGAGTCTTGAAGCCTTCAGAAGCGATTGCACGGAAGTGAACGAATACGTCAGCACCGCCGTTGTCTTGAGTGATGAAACCGAAACCTTTCTCTTCGTTAAACCACTTTACCAGACCAGTTGTTTTGTTAGACATTGTGTGTCCCTTAATTTATTAATTCATAAGAAATTCGCAATAATGCGATGCACTGAGAACCTGAATTATTGAATGTTACGATGAAGCTAAGGGAAACGCAGAGGGCACAACAATGGAAGGCAAACTGAATTTTTACTTTTACTTTCGTGTTTCATTAATAACCCTGCACAACAGAGCGAGGTGAATAATACTCGAACAGTTATTTTTGTAAAGGTTTATTTTGAGGGTTTAAAACATCGTGTCAGCGCGTAGAAAAAAAGCTGTGTTTCATCACATTAATGGAGCCTTACAAAGACTCCATCTTGATTGTTTTTCAATTAGTTACGTCCAAACCCGTCAGTCATGATCCGTGACGGTCACACATCAAACATGTTGCCCTGCAACCCAACCTGAGCTCCAAGCCCACTGAAAATTATAGCCACCTAACCAGCCTGATACATCCATGACTTCGCCAACAAAATAAAGCCCAGAGACATTCTTTGTCTCCATGGTTTTTGATGATAATTCGTCTGTATCCACGCCACCTAAGGTCACTTCCGCCGTGCGGTAGCCTTCAGTGCCGTTAGGCGCAATGTTCCATTGGTGCAGGTACTCTGCGAGCTTTTCAATGTCTTTCGGATTTAACTGCTTAAGCGGTTTATCTTCAATATCACCGCGCGTGATCATCGCTTCAACCAAGCGCTTAGGCAGTAAGCGGGACAAGCTATTCTTCAAGCTCTGCGCAGGATGCTTCTCTCGCATGGCATTCAATGTGTCTACCACGTCCAAATCCGGCAGCAGGTTCACCGTCACCTTCTCTCCTGGCACCCAGTAAGAGCTGATTTGCAGCACAACAGGGCCAGACAGACCACGATGGGTGAACAAGAGGTTTTCTTTAAACGTCACGTCGTTTTCTGACGTGACAGTAACCGGTATCGCAATGCCTGACAGATCGGAAAACGCCGCTTTGTCTTTATCATGCAGCGTGAACGGTACTAAGCCAGCGGTGGTAGGGATTCGCGCTAGCCCAAATTGTTCCGCGATTTGATAGCCAAACGGCGTCGCACCCAATTTAGGCATGGACAACCCTCCGGTAGCAACGACCAGTGATTGGCAAGCTACGGTGTCGGTATCCAGTTTTAAGGTAAAACCTTCGTCTGTTTTTTCGATGTCATGCACGTCACAACGGTAACGCTGCTCAACATTCGGTAAATCACACTCTTTTAGCAGCATTTCGACGATATCTTTCGCCGAATCAATGCAAAACAATTGGCCGTGATCACGCTCTTCCCACGCAATGCCATGCTCATTAACCATGGAGAAGAAATCCCACTGGCTATATTGCGCCAATGCCGATTTAGCAAAGTGCGGGTTACGACAAACAAAGTTCGCCGCTGTGACGTCGTAGTTGGTGAAGTTGCAACGACCACCACCGGAGATAAGAATTTTTCGTCCCGGTTTTTTGCCATTGTCGACCACCAGCACGGAACGACCGCGCTTACCTGCTTGCGCGGCGCACATCAGGCCTGCGGCACCTGCACCAATGATCACCACATCAACTTGCTTCATCACTACACTCTACTGCTTCAATTCGGTCTGGTTTCAAATAGGGCGGCATTGTAGCCGCCCTGATCACCTTGAGCCAGTGAGTTTACCACTCATGGCGTATTTGATGTGCCGCCAATGGCCTCAGGCACGGGGATGGCAGCCTCGATAGCCTCGTCTTTATCAAAGGAGATGGTGCGCGATGGGAAGGCAAAGTCAGCGCCATGTGCATGAACAATTTCAACAATCTTCAGCATCACGTCTTGTTTGACTTCATGGTAACGCGCCCAATTGACGGTCTTGGTAAACGTATAAATAAAGAAGTTCAGCGATGAACCAGCAAAAGCATCGAAGTTCACCATCAAGGTTGAACGTTGTTCTATGTCAGGATGTGTCTCGAGCATGACTTTAACATCCGCCACAATGGCCGCCATCTTGCTGGCATCTTTGTAACGAAGCCCGATGGTTTCATTGATACGTCGATGCTGCATTCGTGAAGGGTTTTGTACCACAATGCTACTGAAAACAGAGTTGGGTACGTATAACGGGCGACTTTCAAAGGTGCGTATCATGGTCATGCGCATACCAATGCGCTCAACCGTTCCTTCTATATTTCTATCAGGTGAGCTAATCCAATCCCCAACGCTAAAAGGACGGTCAAAGTAGATCATCAAACCGCCAAAGAAGTTTGACAGTAAATCTTTCGCCGCCAAGCCAACAATTAACCCGCCAACACCGCCAAAGGTCAGCAACCCCGTCAAGCTAATCCCAAACGCCTGCAATGCCGTCAGTACGCCGATAACCGCTAGGAGCAAGCGCAGCACATGTCCCATGGCAGACACGGTAGTTTGGTCGCGGGTATCGGATTTCATCAAGTAGGCTTCAATGCGATTAACCAAGCGCAACATGATCCAAAGAATGACAGCGAATACCATCACTCTCCTGGAGATAAACAGCCAACTCTCACCTGTTTTTTCAGTGACGGCTATTACGCTGTCCAGCACAAAACTAGAGGGCCACAACCAAATCAATACACTGATGGGAACGCTGACCGATTGCAGCATGATGGTGTCCCATTCCGTTTTGGTTTTCATCGATATCGCGACCAAGCGCCCAAACACAACTCGCCAAACAAGCCATGCAAACGCTGCCATCGCGAGTAGTACTGCAATATGTTCAAGCCAAGCAAAATTGAGCTCTTCCGAACTCGAGCGCCACCACGCCAAAAATCCATCCACGTCGTTGTCCTTTCATTTATCGATGTTTTTCTTGGTAAAGAGGGTATCAAAAAAAACGCCAACATCTGTCGGCGTTTTTTTGTTATGCACTAAGAAGGAACTTAAAGACCAGTGAACGCCACAAAAAAGAGTGAAAAAATCAAAGCGAGTACAAGGGCGGTCGATAGAATGAACAAGTGTCTGACTTTATTGCACTTAGCAATAAATGCCCCATCATGGTGATGGAGATATTCCTGACAGCGAATATAGTGAAACAATCGCTTTTGGCGGCTGATGTCGCCCTGAGAGGAGAAAAAGTTACTACTACCACGGTTCATTTGCTGATACAGCAACGGATTCGCTTCACGCATCATCACGAGTAGCGCCCGAAGCGAACTCAAATAGCGCAGTATGTTCGCTAGCGCGACGAAAAAAATTGCAATAATTAAGGCGTCTCCGCTCATGGTTTCATCTCCCATTATTAACGATGGGAAGCCCGAGCGAAGACACGATAATAGTGTTACGCCACGGGGCTATCCATCACAGAAGTAGGCGCTTGTTTTGCCATCTCTGCCAAATCTTTATCAATGAAGAACAGGGCTTTTCCGTCTTCCCCTACCAGTTCAATTTTGTCGATAACACTTTTGAATAATTTTTCTTCTTCGTGTTGCTCGGCGACATACCATTGCAGGAAGTTGAACGTAGAATAATCCTGCGTGGTGAACGCCACATGTGCCAAATGGTTAATTTTCTCAGTAATGAGTTGCTCATGTTTGTACGTTTCACGAAACACTTCGCCGAGTGATTCAAAATGGTGACGCGGCGCTTCAATCGTGCCAAGAATTGGCATTGCACCTGTCTCGCTCACGTAAGTGAATAAGCGCTGCATATGCTCCATTTCTTCTTGCGCATGCTTACGCATAAACTGCGCTGCACCTTCAAACCCTCTGTCTTCACACCAAGCACTCATTTGTAAGTATAGATTTGATGAAAAAAACTCCAAATTAATCTGAGCATTCAGTTGGTCAATCATTGGTTTTGCTAGCATGAACTGTATCCCTTCTCTTCAATATAATGGGCATTTTGTCTGGCAAGCGTTTGTATTTCAACCCTCACAATGCCTCTTAAGTAATAAGTTCTTATGGTGCTATCTGGCATTGGGATCTCTGCTACAGTCTTGCTTTGGAGACAGTGGTAATTTCTGATCAGATTTCATTGCTAGTAAACACTGAACTGCGTTCGGTCAGTTCGACGAGCACCACAACGCAAAATAAACACCAGGCTCTCGAACCACGCTAGCAAGCCTCAATGAGAACCTTTTAGGAGTTAGGCTATGAGCTATAAACACATTTTGGTCGCTGTTGACCTGTCCGCAGATAGCGAATCTTTGGTGCAAAAAGGAGCTGCGCTTGCAAAGCCATTGGGGGCAAAGCTGTCATTGATCCACATCGATGTGAATTACGCTCAGCTTTACACTGGGCTGATTGACGTCAACATGGTTGAAACGCGCAACCACATCATTGATGAAGCACAATCGCAGCTTAATACGCTCGCGAAACATGTTGATGTGCCAGTGACAAACACCTTGGTTGCCAGTGGTGATTTAGCAGAAGAGATCACCGAGTCCATTCAACACTTCGGCATTGATCTGGTGATCTGTGGTCATCATCAGGATTTTTGGAGCACCTTGATTTCGTCTGCCAAACAGCTGATAAATAAGACGCCTGTCGACATGCTCATGGTGCCACTGCCAAACTGATCGCTCTGACTCGACCCTCTGCTCCGTCCAGATTGACGATCCCTACCTATTGCTGCAATTTCGGGTACACTTTGCGGCAATTTACTACCAAATAGGGATCGTTATGGGTTATCTCGCGTTTATCACACTCCTATGGGCCTTTTCATTTAGCCTAATTGGCGTTTACTTGGCTGGGCAGGTTGATGCTTGGTTTTCTGTGGTCACTCGGGTGGCGTTGGCGGCGGTGGTTTTTCTACCATTCTTACGTCTCAAAGGCGTACCTCGTCCGCTTATGCTCAAGCTTATGGCGATTGGCGGCATCCAACTGGGATTGATGTATTGCTTTTACTATCAATCCTTTTTGTATCTGTCCGTTCCTGAAGTCTTACTGTTCACGGTTTTCACGCCAGTTTATGTCACGCTGACGTATGACTTGTTGCATCGCCGTTTTTCACCTTGGTACCTAATGACCGCCGCATTGGCTGTACTTGGCGCAGTACTAATCAAGTTTGCCTCGGTCAACCCTAACTTCATGCAGGGCTTTTTGATTGTTCAGGGCGCCAACCTTTGTTTTGCTATCGGACAGGTCAGCTACAAAGTCGTGATGGAGCGCTCTGAAGATAGTCTGCCGCAGCATACTGTATTTGGGCTCTTCTACATCGGCGCGTTGTGCGTTGCCCTACCCGCTTTCTTACTACTGGGTAACACAGACAAGCTACCAACCACATCGACGCAGTGGGGCATTTTGATTTACCTTGGTGCGATCGCATCTGGATTGGGTTATTTCCTTTGGAACAAAGGCGCAACGCTGGTCAATGCGGGGGCGTTAGCTGTCATGAACAATGCGTTAGTGCCAGCAGGTATTGTGGTCAATGTGCTTATCTGGAACCGCGATGCGGATTTGGGAACGCTTGCGATGGGAGGTGCGGTGATATTGGCGTCACTTTGGATCAATGAAACGTGGGTGAAGAAGAAAATTGAGGCGTCCTCGCTCGCCTAAGTGCAATCATAAGCACAAATACATACTTAAACGTGTTATCGCTTTCCAAACAAAAACACCGCCAAATGGCGGTGTTTTTTATGCTGTGCTCTTCTGTGTTTACAGAAATGCAAACGCATCCGCAAATAGGTGATCGCGCTCTGCGCCACGCTCGGTGCAGAACATCTCACGCGCCGCACCCGCCATCTCAAAGCGACCTGCGATGTAAACATCGTACGCTGGCAGCGAGACAAAATCTTCCATCACTGCCTGCAACACATTACCTTGCTTGCCTTGCCATCCTTCCGGGGCATTTTCCACCACAGGTATGTAGGTCAGTTGGCGGTTTTTCAACGCCAAGGCTTCCATTTCGTCATTGGCATAAAGCTGGCTCATATCACGACCACCCCAGTAAAGGAAAATAGGTTGTGAGAAACCTTGGCTCAAGCAATGATCGACCATACTGCGCACGTAGGAAAAACCCGTTCCACCAGCAATCAAGATCAGTGGACGTTGACGCTCTTCACGAAGCCAAGCATCACCATGAGGGGCTTCGATAGTAAAAGAGTTGTCGCCTTGCTCAAAAGTCTGCTTAGCCGCTTTTACCACGTCCATCGCATAAGCGTTTTCTTCCGCCGCACCGATGTGTAACTCAAGCTCATGACCATTTTGACGACAAGGGCTGCTCGCGATCGAGAACGGACGTTTGTCTTTCTCGCCCATCACAGCAAGCAGGTATTGACCCGCTTTGTAGCTCACAGGCTGCTCTGGCTTTAATAAAATTCGATAGGTGTTATTGGTCAGTGACGACACTGACGTTACTTCACATTTAATAGTCATCGCTTTCCTCAAAACTAACCACCAGATCACTGCTAGGAATGGCCTGACAGGCAAATATCCAGCCTTGCTCTTTTTCTTGTTCGGTGAGCATAGGCTCTAGATGATAACGCACATCACCTTCTATCAACCTGCAAAGACAAGTTGCACAAGCACCGATCTGACAACGGTTAGGAAATGCTATTCCTGCGCTGAGCGCGCCTTGTAATAGTGTTTGGTGAGCAGGAACCTCAAACTCAGTTCCTGCTGGCATTAGGTTTACTTTAAACACGGACTAAATACCCAGTTTGTCCCACATTTTATCGACGCTCGCGACAATTTGCGGATCTTTAGCAATCGGTGTTCCCCACTCTCGGGTCGATTCACCTTGCCATTTATTGGTGGCATCTAACCCCATTTTAGACCCGCCCAGCGCAACTGGCGACGCCTCTTGATCAGAGTCAGCCTGCGTATCTAGCGAGCGAGTACAACTAAATAGGGTATCACGAGCAGGATCCATTCGGGTGGTTATTGCCCAAATTACATCGTTCCAGTCGCGTACGTTGACATCACCCTCATCAAACACCATGACAAATTTCAGGTCAGTGATCGGCCCTAGCTGGGTCCAAAGACCTTCCATCACCCGAGGACCTTGTCCTACCGCTTCCTTCTTGATAGTCACAAGTGCCATCTGGCTCGCATTCGCTTCCGGTGGTAAATAGAGTTCGACAATCTCTGGATACTGCTCACGTACCGCACTAAGCGCCGCATCAAGAACAGCTTCATCTGGCTTGGTTTCGTTAGGCACAGGTGAGTTAATGGTCTCGGCTTCCCATTTGATGGTCGCATCTAGGCCCATTTTTGATCCTAGCCCCACCACTGGCGACGCAAAATCCAATGAGTCGATCGGCGTGTTTTCTATCAGCAGAGTGTCTCTTTGCGGATCCATGCGAGTAGTCATGGCGTTAATCACACTGTTCCAATCACGTGTATCAACATCTTCATCCACCACAATGACGTATTTGGTGTACATAAATTGACGAAGGAAAGACCACACGCCCATCATCACGCGCTTAGCATGTCCTGGGTATTGCTTCTTCATGCTCACTACCGCCATGCGGTAAGAACAGCCTTCCGGCGGCAGATAGAAATCCACAATCTCGGGAAATTGCTTTTGCAAAATAGGCACAAATACTTCGTTCAATGCGACGCCAAGCACTGCTGGTTCATCCGGTGGACGGCCTGTATAAGTACTGTGATAAATCGGTTTTTGACGCATAGTAATGTGCGTCACAGTAAACACATGATGGCGTTCTACTTCGTTGTAGTAACCGGTGTGGTCGCCATAAGGGCCTTCATCAGCATACTCACTCGGGTCAATGAAGCCTTCCATAACAATTTCTGCGCTGGCTGGCACGTCTAAGTCATTACTTAAACTTTTGACCACTTCGGTTTTGCTGCCACGAAGTAATCCTGCGAAGGCATATTCTGACAAAGTATCTGGCACTGGCGTGACCGCACCAAGAATGGTGGCGGGATCTGCGCCGTACGCCACGGTGACAGGAAATGGCTCACCTGGGTGGGTTTCCATCCAATCGCGTAAATCCAACGCACCACCACGGTGCGCAAGCCAGCGCATGATGACTTTGTTCTTACCGATTTTTTGCTGGCGATAAATACCAAGGTTCTGGCGTTTTTTGTTTGGCCCTTTGGTAATCGTCAGGCCCCACGTCAGCAACGGTGCTACATCGCCCGGCCAACAACTCATAACAGGGATTTTATCCAGATCGACGTCATCTCCTGTCCAGACAATATCCTGACAAGGGGCTTTGCGAAGCTTTTTGGCCGGCATATTCAGCACTTGCCTGAACACGGGCAATTTATCCAACGCGTCCTTAAAGCCTTTTGGTGGCTCAGGCTCTTTAAGGTATGCCAGCAGCTTCCCTACCTCACGAAGTGCCGTGACATCTTCTCGCCCCATCCCCATAGCAACACGCTTTGGAGTACCAAATAAATTCGCCAGCACGGGAATGTCATA
Source organism: Enterovibrio makurazakiensis (assembly GCF_050336585.1). Taxonomy (NCBI): domain Bacteria; kingdom Pseudomonadati; phylum Pseudomonadota; class Gammaproteobacteria; order Vibrionales; family Vibrionaceae; genus Enterovibrio; species Enterovibrio makurazakiensis. Next base: position 34,140 of record NZ_JAKJSE010000022.1, on the reverse strand, counting down.
CCCCACGGGGTTTTCAAACAACAAAGCAGGGCCGCCATCTCGTAACACACGATCGGCAATTTCTGTCATTTCCTGATTTGGGTCGACAGGATGAGAGATGCGTTTGAGCTCACCGACAGATTCCAGATAGTCGATAAATGCACGTAAATCAGTAAATTTCATGGCCTTCCCAGATGAGATGTGAGGGGTTGATTATAACGAGATGTATTGCCTGTAACACGGCCGAGAGAGTAGAAACGATGAACATGTCTTTTAGATTTTCACACTCTCTAGTCCGTTCTCAATATTACGACGGGTTACGCCTGATGCTTGCTTTTGCATTCGCAGTAACCAACCTCGATGCCCCTTCTTAGCCAGCAAGACAACGATGGCTTCACCCTGACGACGATCACCAATTTTCTTCAGTAAAAACGCCTTCACGCTGTCTGGCAGCGGATTCAAACTTGAAAGTTGTCTCAATGCCGTGTCGGCCAATACGGGATTCACCGTTGCAGCGATCATCTGATCGATATCAAGCTCAGTAATGGGCGGAACATCGAGCTTTTGCAGCACCTCTAAGCTGTAATTGTCCGTACGTCGCAACCACAGTAGATTGTATAATTCATCACTACCCGTTCTGCTCGTCAATGCGGCCAATACCGCATTATCTGGGCTCCACACCATACTTTTATCGTTGATATATAAGGTTTCAAGTTTGGCGAGAGCAGGCAGCGTTAAATGGGAGATCAGGCTAACTAAGGCTTCTCGGCGCAATGCATAGTCAGCTGACGAGAAAGACAACCATTTAGCCAATGACAATTGATCATAGTTAAGCAGGCGATTCGCTTCGTTCTCAAGCAGTTTGATCTTCCAACGATTCAGCACCCATTTTGCCTCTCCAGCATAGTTAAAGGCTGGCATAGTGACCCAATAGCCATTGCCCTGACTTTTCACCAAATACTTAGGTTGTTGATGGCTTATCTTAACGAGAAACTTTTCACGCTCAGGCGTCATATGGGAAAAATCCAAGGCGCTACGCGCCAATACCGTCAGCGTTTCTTCACGCAGCAAGGTTGGCATTGAAGCAAGATAAGTATCGAGTTGAGGGATTTTGTTGTCGTCAAAAAGCGCGGTCGCTTTAAGAATAGCGGAAACGGAGTTGGGATCGGCTATGTGCGATGCAACGTCATCGGGAGAAATCGTGATAGCACGAGAAACGCCGCCAAAGAGGACGAAAAATAATATGAGTAGTAAAGCGAGTGAACGTTTCATCCCAGAAATCCTGCACCAGTACATCCTAATCCACTGGCTGAATAATATGCTTGCTCAATTCTGAGGCTCATTCTCATATTTAGCAACCCATATACGCCCGTATCGACGCACTGTTAAGCAGGTATTCGGTGCAATCTGACCCTAATAACGCTCACCGCGATCGACCCAATGACACACACTACAACTTACTGGGCAGCGACATCAAAATATTCAGGCAAAAAAAAGCACCGCCTAAGCGATGCTTTTTTGTTGCATGATGCGCGTTACGATTTCTGACGACGCATTGCTTCAAAGAATTCTTCGTTGGTCTTGGTCATCGAGAGCTTATCAAGCAGGAATTCCATGCCATCGATTTCGCCCATAGGGTGAACAATCTTACGCAGGATCCACATCTTCTGTAGCTCGTCAGACTTCGTTAGAAGCTCTTCGCGACGGGTACCAGAGCGGGTGAAATCAATCGCAGGGAAGACACGCTTCTCGGCAATCTTACGAGATAGGTGCAGTTCCATGTTACCTGTACCTTTAAATTCTTCGTAAATAACTTCATCCATCTTAGAGCCGGTATCAACCAATGCCGTTGCGATGATGGTCAGGCTTCCGCCCTCTTCAACGTTACGTGCAGCACCAAAGAAACGCTTAGGACGGTGCAATGCATTCGCATCCACACCACCCGTCAGTACTTTGCCTGAGCTTGGTACCACGGTGTTGTAAGCACGAGCCAGACGCGTGATAGAATCCAAAAGGATAACCACGTCTTTCTTGTGCTCAACAAGGCGTTTTGCTTTTTCGATAACCATTTCCGCAACCTGAACGTGGCGGCTTGCTGGTTCATCAAAGGTAGAAGCAATCACTTCACCTTTAACCAAACGCTGCATTTCGGTCACTTCTTCAGGACGTTCGTCAATCAGAAGTACCATCAACTCACACTCAGGGTGGTTGTGGGCAATGCTCTGTGCGATGTTCTGCAGCAATATGGTTTTACCCGCTTTAGGCGGAGCAACAATCAAACCACGTTGACCTTTACCGATTGGCGATGCCAAATCCAGCACACGTGCTGTGATATCTTCGGTTGAGCCATTACCACGCTCCATCACCATACGCTCGTTAGCGTGCAGTGGCGTCAGGTTTTCAAACAGGATCTTGTTGCGGGCATTATCAGGTTTGTCATGGTTAACTTCGTTCACTTTTAACAGTGCGAAGTAACGCTCGCCGTCTTTCGGCGGACGAATTTTGCCAGAGATGGTATCACCAGTTCGCAGGTTAAAGCGGCGAATTTGGCTTGGTGAAACATAGATATCATCTGGGCCAGCAAGGTAAGAGCTGTCTGCACTGCGCAGGAAGCCGAAACCGTCCTGAAGAATTTCCAGCACGCCGTTTCCAAAAATATCTTCGCCGCCTTTCGCATGTTGTTTCAAAATCGCGAAGATAATGTCTTGTTTACGGAGGCGGGCAAGGTTCTCAAGGCCCATGCTTTCGCCTAAGGCGACCAGCTCAGAAACGGCCTGATTCTTCAGTTCGGTAAGATTCATAGTGGTAGGTGTCTTGTCAGTCAAAGTTGAGGTCTGAATTAGTTTGAATTTAGGAATCACGGGTGTGATCAAGAGATGAACAGATGTACACTTTACGTGCAATAAGTTAGCACCAGATCGGGGAACTGTCTAGTTACTAGAAACAAATAAGCCGTGTCCTGAGTGGTACACGGCTTATTTGTCACATTATAGGTTTGCGTCTAAAAACTCTTTCAGTTGAGTTTTTGACAGAGCGCCAACCTTAGTTGCCGCTACACCGCCGTCTTTAAACAGCAATAATGTTGGAATACCACGGATACCGAATTTAGGTGGGGTACCTGCATTTTGGTCGATATTCAATTTACCAATAGTGACTTTCCCTTCGTACTCTTCAGCGATTTCGTCAAGAATAGGGGCGATCATCTTACATGGACCACACCACTCTGCCCAGAAATCAACCAGTACAGGGCCTGCAGCATTGATAACATCTGCCTCGAAGCTGTCGTCTGTCAGCTGCAAAATCTTGTCGCTCATCTTTCACTCCAATGATTACTTTTTGTCACTGGTGATATACCAACCAGTAAATCATCACACTATTTGAATGTATTCACTATCGTATTGCAAGCCTAAGCTGATATTCTATGCTGATGAAAATGACGCATCTCACAGAGCAAAAATTTGCCGACTTCGGTCTACACGCCGATGTCATCAAAGGTTTGGAAGAAAAAGGGTTTCATAATTGTACCCCTATTCAAGCCTTGGCATTGCCGGTCCTGCTCACCGGCCGAGACATTGCAGGACAGGCCCAAACGGGCACAGGTAAGACACTGGCATTCCTGACTGCGACTTTCCATCACTTGCTGACAACGGAGGCACCTGCCGACCGCAAGAAAAACTGCCCGCGAGCCATCATTATGGCACCGACGCGCGAACTTGCGATCCAGATCTACAACGATGCTGCCCCGTTACTGGCCTCAACCTCACTGACCGCTGGCTTGGCCTACGGCGGTGAAGCGTACGACAAGCAGAAAGAAGTTCTGGAAAATGGCGTTGATATTCTTATCGGCACCTGTGGTCGTATTATCGACTTCTACAAGCAGCGTGTGATCGACCTGAACGCAATTCAAGCCGTCGTGCTTGATGAAGCGGACCGTATGTTCGACCTAGGCTTTATCAAGGACATTCGTTTCTTGTTCCGCCGCATGCCTGCTCCGGCTGAGCGTCAAAACATGCTGTTCTCAGCGACCCTTTCCTACCGCGTGCAGGAATTGGCGTTTGAGCACATGACAAACCCTGAACATGTTGTGGTTGAACCCGACCAAAAAACCGGTCACCGCATTCAGGAAGAATTGTTCTATCCATCAAACAACGACAAGATGCGCTTGCTGCAGACTTTGATCGAAGAAGATTGGCCAGAACGTGCGATTGTGTTTGCCAACACCAAGCACCGCTGTGAGCAAATCTGGGGCCACTTGGCTGCTGATGAACTACGCGCTGGTTTGCTAACGGGTGATGTGCCTCAGAAAAAACGCATGAAGATCCTTGAAGATTTCACCAAAGGTGACATCGACATTCTGGTTGCAACTGACGTTGCCGCTCGTGGTCTGCACATTCCTCAGGTAACACACGTATTCAACTACGATCTACCTGACGATAGCGAAGATTATGTTCACCGTATTGGCCGTACAGGTCGTGCTGGTGCAAGCGGTCACTCTATCAGTTTCGCGTGTGAAGAATACGCCGTGAATCTGCCAGGCATTGAAGAATATATCGATCATGCAATCCCAGTGTCTGAATACAGTGAAGACGCGTTGATGACCGATTTACCGCCGCCTATCCGCCTGCAACGTCCGCGTCAGGTTAATAGTCGCCGCAATACGTCAGGCAACAAAACTGGCCCGCAAAATCGTGGCCGCGGTCGTCGTCGTCCGCCGCAGAATAAAGCGTAAAACACTCAGGGGTAACACAGCATGGATCACGCGCGTTCGCCCCTGTACGCTGCCATTGACCTCGGTTCAAACAGCTTTCATATGCTGGTTGTTCGCGAGGTTCAAGGCAGTGTGCAAACGCTGGCAAAAATCAAACGCAAAGTCCGCCTCGCCGCAGGTTTGGACAAACACCTTAACCTCAGCAGCGAAGCAATGCAGCGCGGTTGGGATTGCCTTTCTTTGTTCGCTGAACGTCTACAAGATATCGACCCTCAGAATATTCGTATTGTCGCTACGGCAGCACTTCGCAGCGCCAAAAACACCGATGAGTTCATTGCAAAAGCCAATCAGATTTTAGGCCACCCCATCACGGTTATTACAGGTGAGGAAGAGGCTTGCACCATTTATCAAGGTGTCGCACACACCTCTGGTGGCAAAGGTAAACGATTGGTTGTGGATATCGGTGGTGCCAGCACAGAACTTATCATCGGTGAAGGATTTGATGCTGCGGCATTAACCAGCCTTGATATGGGTTGTGTCACTTGGCTTGAACAACACTTCAAAGACCGCTCGCTAACAGAAGCCAGCTTTGACCGTGCGATTGACGGTGCCAAACAAGTCCTCACACCGATTGTTGAACGCTATCGCTCTCTTGGTTGGGATGTTTGTGTGGGTGCCAGCGGCACCGTTCAGGCATTGCAAGAAATCATGATTGCACAAGGCATGGACGAAGTTATCACCCTCGCCAAATTGCATCGATTACGCAAGCAGGCCATCGGGTTTGGTCAGGTAGAAGAACTCGATATTGATGGTTTGACGCTAGAGCGTGCCTTGGTATTCCCAAGCGGCCTATCAATTCTTATCGCGATTTTTGAGCAATTCGACATCGATTCGATGACACTGGCAGGCGGTGCGCTTCGTGAAGGCCTAGTGTATGGCATGATGAATACAATGCAGCAGCAAGACATTCGCATCCGTACTATTCAAAGCATACAGTCTCGTTATCAGCTCGATCAGGCTCACGCTAACAGCGTCGCTAACATGGCCGCCAACCTGCTTCGCCAGTGTGGTGATAAATGGATCGTTGAGCCTATCGCAGAAGATATGTTGAACTCTGCCGCCGAGCTTTACGAAATTGGCATGAGCATTGGTTTCAAGAAAGACGGCGAACACGCTGCATACTTGATAAAAAACCTCGATTTGCCGGGCTTTACACAAGCGCAGAAACAACTGCTTGCTCAGCTACTTCGTCAGTATCGCGAACAACTGCAACCAATTGGCGCGCAAAGCGCAGTATCGGCCACCAGCGCGAATCGCATTCTACGCATATTGCGACTTGCTGTGATCTTATGCCACCGCCGTGACAGCCAAACGCTTCCCGTCGTGACATTGGATGCAGAAAACGATGCGCTGACACTCACTCTGCCACATGAATGGGAAGCGAATAACCCGCTTATGTCTGCAGAATTAGCACTGGAAGCCCAGCGTCAATGCGACCAACACTGGCCTTTGACCATCGCCTAGCGATGTTTCAGGCATAAAAAAGCACGGCAATTGCCGTGCTTTTTTGTACGACTTTAACAGTCAGTTAAGCGCCAATGCCACTGTGACGCAAAAACGCATCGGGGGATGGCTCGCGTCCACGGAAGCGTTTGAACAGCTCCATGGGTTCTTCACTGCCGCCGCGCTCTAAAATATTCTCTAGGAATGACGCGCCAGTTTCGGTATTGAAAATGCCTTCTTCTTCAAAGCGACTGAACGCATCTGACGACAACACTTCCGCCCAAAGGTAGCTGTAATAGCCCGCACTGTAACCACCCGCGAAGATGTGGCTGAACGAATGCGGGAAGCGATTCCACTCTGGGGATGGCACCACTGAGACTCGGCTTTTCACCTCGGCGAGCGTTTCCAATACTTTCGCACCTTCCTCTGGGTCGAAGCGCGTGAACAGGGTAAAATCGAACAGTGCGAATTCTAGCTGACGTAAAATGAACATCGCTGATTGGAAGTTCTTCGCTGCTAGCATTTTGTCGAGCATGTCTTTTGGCAGAGGCTCTCCGGTTTCAAAATGACCCGAAATAAACGCTAGTGCATCTTCTTGCCAGCACCAGTTTTCTAAAAACTGACTTGGCAGCTCTACCGCATCCCACGGCACGCCGTTAATACCGGACACAGATGATTCGTCCACTTGCGTCAACATGTGGTGAATACCATGACCAAATTCATGGAACAAAGTGACCACTTCATCATGAGTGAACAGTGCAGGCTTGCCACCGATAGGCTTGTTGAAGTTACAGGTTAGGTATGCGACAGGGGTTTGAAGCTCACCAGACGCCGTCACTCGACGACCGCGACAATCGTCCATCCATGCGCCGCCACGTTTATGTTCACGGGCATACAAGTCCAAATAGAAGCTGCCACGCAGCTCACCTTTGCCATCGAATATATCGTAAAACGATACTGACTCGTGCCACACATCCACGTCATCACGGCGCTTCACGTCCATGCCAAAGACACGTTTAAGCACTTCAAATAAACCGGCTACCACTTTGTTTTCAGGGAAGTATGGGCGTAGTTCTTCGTCCGAAATACTGTATTGGTGTTGCTTGAGTTTCTCGGAATAGTAAGCCACATCCCAAGGCTCTAATGCTTCAACGCCAAAATTCTCTTCAGCGAATTGTTCCAACGCCTGAAAGTCTTGTTCGCCTTGTGGACGTGCTTTGTCGACAAGCTCATTAAGGAAGGTCAAAACCTGATCTGTCGATTGTGCCATTTTGGTGGCCAACGACAGCTCACTGTAGCTAGCAAAGCCAAGCAACCGAGATATCTCGCTTTTCAGCAACAAGGTTTCGCTAATGAGATCAGTGTTGTCCCACTTACCCGCATTAGGTCCGCGATCAGAGGCTCGCGTGGTATAAGATTGGTACATCTCTGCACGAAGCTCGCGGTTATCGCAATAGGTCATCACTGGCAGGTAAGACGGAATATCAAGCGTTAGCAGGTACCCTTCTTGCTCTTTGGCCTCGGCTTGCGCTTGCGCAGCCGCCAGTGCTGATTCAGGCATGCCTGCAAGTTCGTTCACATCTGTGATCTGCTTGCTCCAGCCCATCGTGGCATCAAGCACATTGTTTGAGAAATTAGAAGAAAGCTCAGACAAGCGCTTGCTGATCTCACCAAATCGATGCTGCTCTTTTTGTGGCAATGCAATGCCTGACAATTCGAAATCACGCAATGCATCGGTGATGGTCTTTTGCTGCGCTGGCGTTAGAGAGTCAAAATCGTCACGCGCTTTAATGGCTTTGTACGCGTCATACAATGGCTTGTTTTGACCTACCCATGTTGAGTAATCAGACAGCATCGGCAGACATGCTTCATAAGCGTCTCGAAGCTCAGGGCTATTCACCACACCATTCATATGTCCAATCGGCGACCAAATGCGGCTGAGCCTGTCGTCAGTCTCTGCGAGCGGCACGCAAATGTTGTCCCAACTTGGATCTGTGTTGTTTTCCAACACCGCTTCTATCGCGGAGCGGCAATCAGCGATGGCTTGCTCCACCGCGGGTTGAACATGTTCCGGCTTAATGGCAGAAAAGGGAGGCAAATCGGTAAACGACAGCAACGGGTTGGACATGGTCAATTCCTTTATCTCTTTCTCAATGCTCTAGTTATGATGGCAAATGAACGGGTTTTCAATGCTGATGCTGCAGATATACCCAAGCAACCCGAATTAGCAGGTTTCAGCGATAAGTAAATGACATCATGATCGCAACTTTCCCCTTCATTCCTTTAAAAACCGTTTAAGCGCATCCTTATAGTACACTCGCCCTTCGAAAGCGCTTCAGCATGCCCACTACTTCGTCAAATTCACATCAAATAGCCTGCTATTGTTCTGAAAGTTTGTCTCGCATTGGACACGCTAACTAACTCTGAAATCCAGCCCCTCTTGGCCGCTTGGGTATTACGCCTCAATAAGCGATAATGCTCGCTACTTTTGTCCGTTTTCATTCAGGTCTATCATGCTCAGTTATCGCCACAGCTTCCACGCAGGCAACCATGCCGATGTGGTTAAACACATTGTTCAGAGCCTTATCATTGAATCGCTTAAACAAAAAGATAAAGCCTTTGTGTATCACGATACGCATAGCGGTGCGGGTCGTTACGATCTCGCCGATGAACATGCAGAAAAGACCGGCGAATACAAAGAAGGGATTGGCAAGATTTGGCAATGCGACGATGTGCCGGAAGCATTAGCGCCGTATTTGGATGTCATTAGCAGCTTGAATGATGGCGAGTCACTTCGCTACTACCCAGGCTCGCCAAAAGTCGGCAGAACATTGCTGCGTGACCAAGACCGCGCGATGTTTTCCGAACTTCACCCAACGGATTTCCCGCTGCTACTGCAAGAATTTCGTGGCGACCGTCAGGTAAAAATGTTCAAAGAAGATGGCTACGCGCGTTTGAAAGCTAGCCTTCCGCCGAAAGAGCGTCGTGGCGTGGTGTTGATAGACCCACCTTATGAGCTAAAACACGAATACCAAGACGTGGTTGATGCAATTGAAGAAAGCGTTGCCCGCTGGGCGACTGGCACTTATGCAATTTGGTATCCGGTGGTGTATCGTAAAAATATCGACTTGATCACCCGTGGCTTAGAAAAGCTCGGCGTTCGTAAAATCCTTCAAATCGAATTAGGGGTTGCACCCGATTCTGAAGAGCGCGGTATGACGGCGTCAGGCATGATTGTGATCAACCCGCCTTGGACGCTTGAAGCGCAGATGAAAGAAATTCTACCGTGGCTGCAAAGCAAAATTGCGCCCGCGACAGGTCATCAGTTTGTAGAATGGATTGTACCTGAGTAAAAATCAGCCCCCATCGGGTCTGTTACTATTGGGAAATATTGGATTACCGCTATCAGTGCGGAAATAAGAATAATCACATGGAGAATAAAATGGCCAAGCATTTTGATTACATCTGTATCGGTGGTGGTAGTGGTGGTATTGCATCGGCTAACCGTGCGGCAATGTATGGTGCAAAGGTAGCAATTGTTGAAGCGAAACACTTAGGCGGCACCTGTGTAAACGTAGGTTGTGTTCCAAAGAAAGTGATGTGGCACGGCGCTCAAGTTGCTGAAGCGATCAAACTGTATGGCCCTGACTATGGTTTCGATACCACGGTAAACAAATTCGATTGGGCAAAGCTGGTCGAAAACCGTGAAGCCTACATTGGACGCATTCATACCTCTTACGAAAACGTATTGGGCAAAAACAACATCGAAGTCATCAATGGCTTTGCTAAATTTGTAGATGCGAAAACCGTCGAAGTGAACGGCGAGCACTACACCGCTGACAACATTCTAATTGCAGTCGGTGGCGAACCAACCATTCCGAACGTACCAGGCGCTGAGCATGGTATCGATTCAAACGGTTTCTTTGAGCTTACTGAGCAACCAAAACGCGTTGCTGTTGTGGGTGCAGGCTACATTGCCGTTGAAATCGCCGGTGTTCTTAATGCTCTAGGTACAGACACGCACCTGTTTGTACGTAAAGAGTCGCCGCTTCGTACCTTCGACCCGATGATTATCGATACCTTGGTAGAAGTGATGGAAGCAGAAGGCCCAAGCCTTCACACCCATTCAACGCCAAAAGAAGTCGTGAAAGAAGCGGATGGTTCAGTGACGCTTCACTTTGAAAACGGCACATCACACAACACTGATTTGCTCATCTGGGCGATTGGTCGTAACCCGACCACCAGCAAAATCAACTTGGAAGCAACAGGCGTTGAAACCAATGCTCGCGGCTACATCAAAGTGGATGAGTTCCAGAACACAAACGTGGCTGGCATCTACTGTGTGGGTGACATCATGGAAGGTGGCGTTGAGCTTACCCCTGTGGCAGTTAAAGCAGGTCGCCAACTTTCTGAGCGTCTGTTCAATGGCAAAACCAACGCCAAGATGGATTACACGCTGATCCCGACCGTGGTATTCAGCCACCCACCTATCGGCACCATTGGTCTGACAGAACAAGAAGCGAAAGCACAGTACGGCGAAGAGAACGTGAAGGTTTACACGTCTGGTTTTACCGCCATGTACACCGCTGTCACCCAACACCGCCAGCCATGCCGCATGAAGCTAATCTGCGCGGGTGAAGAAGAGACGGTTGTTGGTCTTCACGGCATCGGCTTTGCCGTTGATGAAATGATCCAAGGCTTTGGCGTTGCCATGAAGATGGGCGCAACCAAAGCGGATTTCGACAGCGTTGTGGCTATCCACCCAACAGGCTCGGAAGAGTTTGTGACCATGCGTTAGGCACAGAAATAGACAAAATGTAAACAACAAGCCGGAAGTATCCCTTCCGGCTTTTTTTGACTAAAAAATCACTCAACAGCCGACGTTAGTCATACACATAAACAAGCTAATCTCGTATGGATTAAAGACTAACTATTCATACATGAAATCTAGCAAACGGCACAACGTGACTATATTGACATTTCCATCAATTTACGTCTCATAATGAGAGCAAGCCATTGATTTATAAGCTCAACTGTAATAATTAGAGTTCCATTCCAAAAAGCACTCCTACACGTAAGCAGCCTTTTGGTATCTATTTGATAATAATTATTCAGTTAGGGTAAGTAATGAACTTTAAAACATCTTTGTTGGCAGCATCAGTTGCACTAGTTTTGGCGGGTTGTGGTAGTGATGATTCAACAAACACAACAACACCTTCAAGCATTACCGTAAAAGCCATTGATGGCTACTTGGCAAATGCTGAGGTATGCGTCGACCGCAACGACAATGGGTCTTGTGAATCCGAAGAAGTGCTAAACACACTAACTAACGCAGAAGGTGAAGTACAAATCACCAAAGCAGATGTTGCTCATAACATTATCGTGACAGCTAAAGCATCTATCACCAGCGACTCAGACAAGGGTGGCAAGCTAGGTAACGATTTCCAGTACATCGTTAATGCAAATGCCAACATATCAAATGGTAGCACCATCAACGTAACGCCTTTTACCACACTGGCTTACGTAAACGATATGACTCTGGAAGAGGTTGCTGCCGACTTGAATCTGCCAATTGATGCGATTTCTGGCGACTACGTTTCCATGGCACAAGACACAGAAAATGAAGATGCAACGAAAGTGCATGCTGTTGCTAGATCGGTAACAGGGACACTTCCAGCTGAGGTGAAAATCGTAGAGAAAGAAGCGCTAAACGCATCGGTAGCTACAATCACCGAGAAAGTTGAATCTATTATCAACGCAGGTGAAAACTTGGATAAGGTCAACATCGAGTTGGATGAAAAAGGCCAAGCGGTTACCAAGCCTATCTACACGCTAGACAGCTACTTCTCAGTTGGGGAAAAAATGTGGTCAACAAGCTTAAATAAGGCCTATGCAACTTATGAAGGCATTGATCACACAGTTATTACTACTCCAAACAAAATGACGACACTGCGCTACAACACCGGAGAAGAAGAAATCTTTGAGTTCAACATTGAAGGAGATGACTTGACTGGTGATGAAGGTAACGAACGCGATACCTTTATCTATCTCTCTCATGACGTGTCTATTGCAGTGCCACATAGCGCAGGCGACATGATTCTCTGGAGTAAGAAAGACATCCGCAACCAAGATAATGTTTACAACGAAACTTTCTCAGGCAAGACGTTCTTCTTTATTTCGGATGATTCAACAACCAACGCCCCAGACCCAATGATGGCCAAAATGGTGTTCGGCGACAGCGAAGTGGTCATCTCAGAAGATGGAGAGACTATGCTTCCGCTTACCTGGGAGATCACCGCAGAAGGTAGTTTGCTAATTGATTTCCCCGAAGGTGATAACGATATGAACTTCAAGGTCATCGCAAAAGATCGCAACATCATGGTGACTGAGGATATGACCGTCAATAACATGTTCGGTCTATTTATTACCAACGAGTCGATGGCAAATTCGCTAATGAAGAAATGGACTTCAATCTAATCGGCAATTTCGATTTAAAGCGGCTATTTGGCCGCTTTTTGCTTTCTATTTTTACCAAGTCACTCACACACCACATTCAATGTCAGCGTGTCTGAGATCGCCACAAACGCCATATCCAATTTAATATCGTACACATTGCCGTTATTGAGCCAATACGGAATGGTCGTCGGGAATTGCTCTCTCGCGCCTTGTCGCGCGACGGCGCGGCGGATGGCAAACTGTGATGCTAATTTCTTTCCTGAGCGCCTACAGGTGCTTTTTGCGTCGGAATAGGTTGCACGCCACCAATCTCGTTGGTGGATGGAGTAACGCGCGTCATTGCCTTGAGGCTTTGGCGTCCAAAGCCCGACAACAGGGTCAAGTTTGCGTGTCGTTGCCCCGCTCCTCTGGGCCTGCTTAGATTTTGGTTTTGTCGATGGCAGGGCTTTAGTCGATATCGTAGAAGACTGCTCTGGATAATCTATCTGACGGATAAACGCGTCTGATGTTACGGTTTCTTGACGAATTTTATCGCGAATAGCAACAGCCTGGTTGAAAGCTTCATATGGACCTAGCAGGCACCGAAAGCCTTTCTCTTCTGGCTTTAAAACCCAATCCTCATTGTTAGTTATGTGCTTTTCAATGCTTTGTCTCAAAGCCGCTCTTGGCTGGCTATCCAAAATTCCGCATTGCACCCAAAACGCACCACCTTGCGCAGATGGCTTCTTGCTCCACAAGCCTTTACCTATAGGGCATTGCTCAGAGACAATGTTGACTCCTTGTAGGACTTTCTCTGTCGGGCATGCTTCTGAACCATGAGCGCCAATAGCGAACAGTAAACTCATGACCACAATGACATGTCTCACGCCTTGCGCTACCACTCCAACACCAACTGTGTTTTTGTTTGTCTCGCATCCATCTTTTGACCTCAGCCTCTCGCAGCAATATACGCCATGGGTTAATCGGCATATTGTAGAGGGCAAGATCAGAGTTGAGGTATTTGTTGATAGTTTCTACAGCGGATTTCACAACATGCAATATGGCACCACAGCATGTTCTCAATTTTACACGTTGATAAAACGCCTATTCACACAAAACTAGCAGCGCTGACTCTTTTGATAGTGGTATAGGCACCATCATGGTTGAATCAAAGGCGTTTTGCTCTGCGACCCAAAAAGGCAGCCGCGTTGATAATTGCGTATTTGCCTCAGCACTTTCTGCTATGGCCCTTAACGTTGATTCCGACACCAACTTCATTCCATCACTCTCACACGCCAATGTTGCTTCTTGCAATGTCGCGCGCCACCAAACGATCTCACCGTCGCGATATTTACGCTCGTTGGCATTTGGCTTAGGGCTCTTGATGCCGGCCACAGAAAAGTAGTCTCGTTTGAGGGCCATCACAGGTTTAGATTTCGGCTTCTTATTCGACGGCTTGTTGCCTTGCGCCTTAGTAACGACGGAATCGGGCAACAACGCATCTCGTATAAACGCACCAGAAAATGCGGGGTGTTGACGCATTGCGTCTCGAGCCGTCAATGCCGCGGCATATTTTTCAAATGGACCAACCAAGCATCGAAACTGATTGCCTTCTTGGCGAAACACGACGGTATCTTTATCGATTGAATCAGGCAGGTTTTTGGCAAAAGATGGTTCAGGAAGTTTCTTTATCAGCCCGCATTGCACCCAAAATGCTCCCGAGGCTTTCTCGGGTGTTCGCCCCCACAACCCTTTACCGATCGGGCAAGTTTGAGCGACAACATTCCAATCATTTTGAGTTGATGAACGGCAGTCGTCCTCTGCCGATTGAGCGGTATGGCTCGACAATAGAAGCGTGAATAGCACACCTATAACGCGATAAGAACCTAGACGCATTACCCTTCTCCAGTGAGGAGTGTTTATTGTTCAATACCTTATCGTAGCTCGATTTTGTGTTCTTCAGATCAAAATCTCGTCGAGATAGGGCAGCATTCACTGCCCTATCTACTCATAAACTACAACTGTTCATCAACCACAAAGCAGGCAATTTGGCGATCACTATACGTTTTTAGAACGGGCTGCTCATCAGCACACTTATCAATGGCATGGCGACACCTTGCATGAAACGCACAGCCCTTGGGTGGGTTAAGTGGGCTAGGAAGTTCACCCGTTAACTTGATACGCTCACGGCGATGCTCAGGGTCAAGACGTGGCGTTGCTGACAGCAATGCTTGTGTATAAGGATGTTGAGGGTTACTAAACAGCACTTCAGCCGTGCCCTTTTCTACACAACGCCCTAGATACATCACCATCACTTCGTCAGCAATGTGCTCTACCACGGACAGATCGTGCGAGATAAACACGTAAGACAAGCCCAACTCTTGCTGTAAATCCATCATGAGGTTGAGGACTTGCGCTTGAACGGACACATCCAAAGCGGAGACTGGCTCATCCGCCACCACCACTTCTGGGTTTAGCATCAAACCACGGGCTATCGCAATACGCTGGCGTTGCCCACCAGAGAACATATGCGGATATCGATCATAGTGCTCAGTTTTCAGGCCAACTTTCGCCATCATTTCCAGCGCTCGCGCTTTACGCTCGGCTTTGTTCAGATCGGTGTTTATTTCCAACGGTTCTTCAAGAATTTGTCCAATTTTTTTGCGGGGATTGAGCGAACCATAAGGATTCTGAAACACGATTTGAATCTTTTGGCGACGAAGCTTATCCGATTCAGGATCACGCTTAAGAAGATCTTTGCCTTGGAAATCCAACGTGCCACCTGTCGGCACTTCAATCATGGTGAGCAAACGTCCCAACGTGGATTTGCCACATCCTGACTCGCCCACCACTGCAAGGGTCTTTCCACGCTCTAGCGTAAAAGACACGCCATCCAGCGCCTTCACTTCAGCATCAGGTTTGAAGATGCCTTGCTTCACGGGATAGTACTTTTTCAAATCCACCGCATCGAGCAGTGGCGCTTGTTGATCACTCATCGCGTTGGCTCTCCCTGCTCATTCAATGGATAGTGGCATTTCACAGCACGCTCTGAAGGGCCTTGAATATCGGGCTCTTGCGAGCGACAAAGGTCAGTCGCATACGGGCAGCGCGGGTTCAGCAAACAGCCCGATGGCCTATCAAATAGGCCGGGCACCACGCCGGACAAAGAATCTAAGCGATCTTTCCCTGCGGAAGATTCTGGCAACGAGCGCAAGAGCGCTTGGGTGTAAGGGTGTTTGGGTGCTTTGAAGATAATATCGGATGACCCGGTTTCAACCACTTGTCCGGCATACATCACCATGACTTTGTGTGCAGCTTCCGCCACCAGCGCCAAATCATGGGTGATAAGGATAAGCGCCATGTTTTGCTCTTTTTGCAGATCGAGCAACAGGTCGATGATCTGTGCCTGAATGGTCACATCCAATGCTGTTGTTGGCTCATCCGCGATCAGCAAACGTGGGTTACACGCTATCGCCATGGCAATCATCACGCGCTGACTCATACCACCAGACAGTTGGTGTGGATACACTTTAAGGCGCGAGCCGGGGTCAGGAATTCCCACCAAGCGCAGCAATTCTTCTGCGCGCGCTTTACGCTCTTTTTTCGAGCCTCCTTGGTGTACTTCTAAGGCTTCCATGATTTGGTAACCCACCGTAAAACAAGGGTTCAAGCTGGTCATTGGGTCTTGGAAAATCATAGAGATTTCCGCCCCTGTCAGCTTTTTACGCTCTTTTTCTGGCATATCGAGAAGGTTACCCCCCGAAAATGCCACGGATTGAGCACTCACACGACCCGGAAAATCGATAAGCCCCATGATCGCCAATGAACTGACGGATTTACCCGAACCTGACTCACCAACGATGCCAAGGATTTCCCCCTCATCAATGGTGTAGCTAATTTTATCTACCGCTTTAAACGGTGCGCTCTCATCACCAAAATGCACGGAGAGCTGGTTTACTTCTAAAATCGCCATCTCACTCTCCTACTGCTTGAGTTTTGGATCGAGGGCATCACGTAAGCCATCGCCCATCAAGTTGAACGCGAGTACCGTCACCAAAATCGCCACGCCGGGGAAGGTCACCACCCACCACGCGGAGTTAATGAACTGACGCGCATCAGCCAACATGACACCCCACTCTGGCGTGGGTGGCTGCGCACCTAAGCCAAGGAAGCCCAACGCTGCCATATCCAAAATTGCGGCTGAGAAACCCAAGGTTGCTTGAACAATCAAAGGGGCTAGACAGTTAGGAAGGAGAACAGACACCATCAATCGGAAATGGCCTGCGCCTGCGACGCGAGAAGCGGTGACGTAGTCTCGGTTAATTTCCGACAACACAGAGGCTCGCGTTAAGCGAACATAGTGAGGAAGAGAAACAAACGAAATCGCCAAGGAGGCGTTAAAAATCGAAGGCCCAAGAATGGCAACGATAGCAATGGCAAGCAACAAGCTTGGCAATGCCAGCATGATGTCGACCAAGCGCATGATAGCGGTATCCACCATACCACCGAAGTAGCCGGCAGACAGGCCAAGGAACACGCCTATCACCAGTGAAATCACGACAACCATGCAACCGATAAGTAATGATA
Organism: Enterovibrio makurazakiensis; assembly: GCF_050336585.1. Taxonomy (NCBI): domain Bacteria; kingdom Pseudomonadati; phylum Pseudomonadota; class Gammaproteobacteria; order Vibrionales; family Vibrionaceae; genus Enterovibrio; species Enterovibrio makurazakiensis. The sequence continues at coordinate 16,928 of NZ_JAKJSE010000022.1, read as the reverse complement.
ATCGAGCCCCATATATCAAACGCGAGAGAATATCTCGTCCAACATCGTCAGTGCCCAGAATGTAGCTCCAAGAACCGCCCTCAATCCATGCTGGCGGCATTAACAGCGCGTCACGAAATTGCTCCGTCGGGTCATGGGGCGCTACCCAAGGTGCGAGCGCAGCAATCACAATCACGACTGCGATATAGATCAGCCCTGCCAGTGCCCCTTTGTTCATTGAGAAATATGCCCAGAATTCGGCAAACGGCGTGAGCGGCTGCTTTTCCTGAGGAGGATTGGTGGTTTGTGTAGTATCAGTCATTTGTCACCCTCCTATTTACCGTGTCGAATACGCGGATTTACAACGCCGTAGAGAATATCGACGAGTAAATTAACCAAAATAATGATGGTCGCCACCAGCAAAATACCCCCCTGAACCACGGGGTAATCACGACGTCCGATGGATTCAATCAACCACTTACCTATCCCTGGCCACGCGAAGATGGTCTCGGTCAAAATCGCACCCGATAGCAAAATCCCTACCTGCAAGCCAATCACAGTGATAACGGGAATAAGGGCATTACGAAGGCCATGAATAAGAACAACACGCCAAGGCATCAGACCTTTTGCGCGCGCAGTACGAATGTAGTCTTCACCTAACACTTCTAGCATGGAAGAGCGGGTCATCCGCGCGATCACAGCCAGTGGAATAGTGCCAAGTGCAATAGCAGGCAGAATGAGATGATGAACAGCAGCACCGAATGCTCCCTCTTCACCAGACAGCCAGCTATCTATCAACATGAACCCCGTGACTTCATCCACCCAATAGGTCGCATCATCCATGCGTCCGGATACTGGCGTGAGGTCAAGACCAATAGAGAAAAACAGAATCAGTAACAATGCCCACCAAAAAATAGGCATGGAGTAACCCGTCAAAGAAACAGTCATTACGGTGTGATCGACAAAGGTACCGCGCTTAACGGCAGCAATAACACCTGCAGGTAGACCCACCAAAATCGCAAAAAGAGCGGCACAGAAGGCAAGCTCCATGGTGGCGGGGAAAAGCGTCATGAATTCTTTCAGCACTGGCTCTTTGGTGATCAAGGAATTGCCTAAATCTCCGTGGAGCAAGTTACCGATATAAATGAAATACTGCTCAAAAAGAGGCTTATCAAGACCCAACTCAGCCATCAACTGCGCATGACGTTCGGGTGACACACCGCGTTCGCCCGCCATCACTTCAATGGGGTCGCCGGGGATCATTCTGATAAGTGAAAACGTAAGCAGGGTTATGCCGATAAAGGTTGGGATCACCAGCCCTAATCGCTTAAGGATAAACTGCAACATACAACGACTCGCTCAAATGCCAGAAAGGCAAAACGCGGCTGCATAGCGCAGCCGCATAATTGGAATGGTGCTTATTCTTCGATGTCTACGCCATAGAAGATGTGACCGCCGAATGGGTCAATTTTGTAGTCTTTCACTTCTTTGCGAACAGGTTCAAAGACCACGGAGTGAGCGATGGTTACCCAAGGTGCTTGCTCTTTGAAGACCACTTGCGCTTCTTCGTACAGACGCGTGCGCTCTGCAACATCAGCAGTTTTCTTCGCTTGTTGGATCAGATCTTCAAACGGCTGATGACACCATTGCGCGCGGTTTGAACCACCAACACCAGAACAACCTAGCAGTACAGCAAGGAAGTTATCTGGGTCACCGTTGTCGCCCGTCCAACCTAGCAATACTGAGTCATGCTCACCGGCTTTAGAACGCTTGAGGTACTCGCCCCATTCGTACGTCACGATTTCCGCTTTCACGCCAACTTTTGCCCAGTCAGCCTGAATAACTTCTGCCATACGACGTGCATTCGGGTTGTAAGGACGCTGTACTGGCATTGCCCAAATGTTAGTGGTGAAGCCCTCTTCTAGACCTGCTTCTTTCAGCAATGCTTTGGCTTTATCAAGGTCGTATGCGTAGTCAGTGACCGCATCGTTGTAAGACCAAATTGTTGGTGGGATTGGGTTCTTCGCTGCTTTACCTGCACCTTGGAACACCGCGTCAATGATCGCTTCTTTGTTCACTGCCATATTTAGTGCTTGGCGAACTCGTACATCATCAAACGGTTTCTTTTGCGTATTGAAGCCAAGGTAGCCCACATTCAAGCCTTCCTGATTCATCAGGTTCACCGCGTCATCAGTACGCATGCGCTTGAGATCGGCAGGGTTTGGGTACGGCATCACATGACACTCACCTTTTTGCAGCTTGGCGTAGCGTACTGAAGCATCAGGTGTGATCGAGAAGACCAAGCGGTCAATCGGTGCTTTGCCTTCAAAGTATGTTGGATGCGCTAAATAGCGAATGGTGGAATCTTTCTTGTAGCCCGCCAATTTGAATGGACCTGTACCCGATGGTTCAAAGTCGATTTTCTCTGGCGTGCCTGCTTTCAATAGCTGATCAGCTTGCTCCGCTGACATGATTGATGCGAAATCCATGGCAAGGTTAGCGATGAACGGCGCTTCTGGGCGTGTAAGATTGAAGACAACGGTGTTGTCATCCACTTTCTCGATGGACTTGATTAAGTCACCCATTTCCATGGCGTTGAAGTACTCGTAAGAGCCGCCTGAAATTTTGTGGTAAGGGTGGCCTTCATCTTTCTGACGCATGAAGGAAAAGATCACGTCATCAGCATTAAAATTACGCGTTGGTGAGAACTCTTTGGTTTTGTGAAATGTAACGCCTTCACGCAATTTAAAGGTGTATTTCATCCCGTCATCAGACACGGTCCAATACTCGGCTAACCCTGGGCCGATTTTTGTCGTACCGCGTTCAAACTGAACAAGACGATTAAATATTTGACGTGAACTGGCATCGAAAGTGGTGCCCGAGGTGTAAAGCGATGGGTTGAATCCTTCCGGAGAGCCCTCAGAGCAATAAACCAAAGTTTTTGCCTGAACGCCGACAGCCACAGCTGACGCGATCAAAGCTACGCTCAGCTTCAACATTCCTGTTTTCATCGTTTGGCTCCAATATGATGTGAACAATAATCAATCACACATCATGCTCAGAGGTAAGCGACATGTTTGCCATCCTACGAAGAGTTTTACGGTGGCTGCTTGTCAGTTAGAGCTGCAAGCAAACCATGTCGAAAAGCATGAGAGTGACCAGTCAAAAATTGCGCATTCGATGCGCAATTTGTTGATAAATCAATCTGGCAAAGATTTCACAAAAAATCAACAAAGCAGCACGAAATTCCATACCTTCCCTCTCAAAACGCATATTTAGTCATCATGACATAAGATACCGAATATGATATAAAAACAATGATATAAATAAATGCTTTAAAATCATCATGTTAAACTTAACGAATTGATTTTATAAGTCGACACATAGGATTTAACAACAGAATAGAGAGCATGGATAATCCAGGCGATACAAACTAAGTGATGTAGTGACATTCGAAACATTTGCTAGCATTTACGACCAGTAAATCACCACCTTTCCAGCACAATCATCGAATCATCAATCCATGCATCATGAATAAATACCGATGTTATCGTGCATTTATTTAACGACAGCGGCTGCTGTTCAGTATGACAAACTTCAAAGAAAACATAATTTCCTGTTCTGTCACTCCCCAATGGTCATAAACGAAACACTTATCCGTGCAAACACTAACCATATACATTTCATCGCAGCGTTGAATATTACTCAACGATGACAAAACAAATCATGCTGAGTCGCTGTTAACAAGTCATCTCATTGAATTAAAACATTCTTCGTAATATGTGGCGGATTATCTGGTAACAATAAAAGGCTGATTTTGTGTGGGTATTAATTAAGAGACAAAAAAGCCCGCTCTACTGAGCGGGCTTTATCTGAATGTGATCATTAAGAGATATTCGGTGGGGCTTGCCATCAAGCGTGGCGGCCTTCCAAATGGTTCGACACGTCGACCCGACCTTGGATTGGCAAAATCTAAACTCTTTTCCAAACTACAAATACGAAAAAGCCCGCTCTATTGAGCGGGCTTAATCTGAATGTGGTCGGTGAAGAGGGATTCGAACCCCCGACCCTCTGGTCCCAAACCAGATGCGCTACCAAACTGCGCTATTCACCGAGTGGGGTGGCTAACGGGACTTGAACCCGCGACAACTGGAATCACAATCCAGGACTCTACCAACTGAGCTATAGCCACCACATTATTTTTTTGCCAATTTCTTGCTGTATCCGGATTGGCGCACCCGACAGGATTCGAACCTGCGACCTTTGGCTCCGGAGGCCAACGCTCTATCCAGCTGAGCTACGGGCGCTTGTCCCTGTCGGCGGAGTCGCATATTACGGATATCACCCCTTGCCGTCTAGCACTTTTTTTAATTTTTTTTCCGAGCGCTCTGTTTTTGTCCAATCAGAATAAAAACCGCACTAACAGGCGTAATCATAACGGTTTAACGCAACAATCTAAAGCGCTATAATCACTTAGTGTTTACACGGAGTTAACCTAATCACGGCATAGCTTCGTAGTCAGTCTTATCACAAATGCTAAAAAGATCGCTCCAGTTAGACGATCAAGACCCTTTAGTTGTGATAAAAATAACTAACAGCATAAAAAACGCCCGAATTATCGGAGCCAAAAACATATTGGGAGTGAAACCGTGAGCGCAAAGGGAATTTTTTTACGTTTAGCAGTGTCAGCTATCGCCGCGCTGTCTCTGATAGGCGCAGCAAATGCTGCAGACATGTCTGAAGAAGCCATTGCAGAGCGAATCGCACCGGTTGGCTCAGTCTATTTAGAAGGCCAAGCCCCTGTTGAAGCCGCAATGGCTCCTGCTGGCCCTCGTGCAGGTGATGCCGTATACAACACCTATTGCATGGCCTGCCACTCTACTGGCGCTGCAGGCGCTCCCAAAGCAGGTGATGCTGCCGCTTGGGAACCACGTTTAGCACAAGGCAGAGATACGCTGATAAGCCACGCTATTAATGGCTTTAATGGCATGCCCGCGAAAGGGACATGTATGGATTGTTCCGATGATGAAATCGTGGCAGCAATCGATCACATGCTGTCTCTATAAACGGACTGCAATACGCGATAAAAGCGACCTCATGGTCGCTTTTTTGTTTTTGACATCCAAAATCTGGCAGTAATCACACTGACAGATCTGCATAAACTCCTCATAATGTATGGGTGTTTAATCCCGAGTCACGCAACATGACCGAATTCGAAAAAATGTCTCAAGGACATGCATTTAATGGCATAGACGATGAGATCAGCACCATTCGAGCTAATGCCTTTCATCTTCTCAAAACCCTCAATGAGCAACGCAGCGATAGTATCGCGGATATCGCCAACGCATTGTTTGGCAGCTTTGACCCAGAATCCATGGTGATGGCGCCCTTTCAGTGCGAGTTTGGTAAGAACATCCATATCGGCCATCAAACTTTTCTGAACATGGGAGTAGTGATGCTTGATGGCGCGCCAATCACTATCGGCAGCAATGTATTAATTGGCCCGAATTGCCAGTTTTACACAGCTTCACATCCTTTGGACTACCGCCGGAGACGCCAATGGGAAACGTACTGTAAACCTATTGTGGTGGAAAACGACGTATGGATTGGCGGGAGCACTGTTATTTGTCAGGGTGTGACAATCGGCGCACGCTCCGTTATTGCGGCCAACTCAGTGGTCACTCGCGATGTACCACCAGATTCTTTGGTTGGTGGGTCGCCAGCCAAAGTCATTCGCAAGATCCATGAAAACGAAACCGAGGAAGAAACCGGCCTCGTCTAATGTGTTCAATACGCTTCGTTCACCCATTAAAAAAGCCAGCTTTCGCTGGCTTTTCAGTTAATCTTTGTTGAGCATCGCACGGAGGTTGGCAATGGCAGCCGTTCCTTTTGCCATCCGCTCTTCTTGGGTTTGAGGTTTTTTCTTCTCCTCCCACTCAACATCGTCGTAAGGAAGCTCTTCAAGGAAGCGGCTTGGCATTGGCTTAATCAACTCTCCATACTGACGACGCTCTTTGCACAGCGTAAAGGTCATTTCTTTTTGCGCACGAGTAATGCCCACGTACGCTAAACGACGCTCTTCCTCGACATTGTCTTCATCAATGCTCGATTGATGCGGCAATAAACCCTCTTCCATGCCAATCAAGAACACGTAAGGAAACTCTAGACCTTTCGATGCGTGCAACGTCATCAACTGTACTTGGTCAGCATCGTCGTTGTCTTCGCCACGCTCCATCATGTCTCGTAATGTCAAACGCTGAACGACTTCACGCAGCGTTTTCGGCTCGTTGTCATAATTGTCTCCTTCAAGATCAGCCACAATCCAGCTGTATAAGTCAGAGACATTTTTCATCGCCATTTCCGCCGCTTTTGGGCTAGAAGACGTTTCATACAGCCAATCTTCATAGTGAGAATCACGCACAAGCGAGCGTACTGCATCCACCGCATCACCCCGTTCAAACTGATCAGACAACTCTACGATCCAACGTGTAAAACGCTCAATGGATTCTAATCCACGTCCCGTAAGGTGCTGCTGTAGACCGATTTCAAAACTGGCCGAAAATAGGCTTTTTCCACGCATGTTTGCGTATGTTCCCAGCTTTTCGAGTGTCACTGGGCCAATTTCACGACGTGGTGTATTTACAATTCTAAGGAAAGCGTTGTCGTCATCTTGGTTCGTTAACAAACGCAGATACGCCATGATGTCTTTGATTTCGGCACGCGCGAAAAACGAGGTTCCCCCTGAAATCTTGTAAGGAATCCGGTTTTGCATCAGGGCTTTTTCAAACAAACGTGACTGATGGTTACCGCGATACAAAATCGCATAATCTTTGTAATCAGAGCGATGCATGTAGCGGTGCGCAATGATTTCCCCCACCACTCGCTCTGCTTCATGATCTTCATTGTTGGCTTTGAGCACTTTTAGCATTTCGCCATCTGGCAACGTCGAGAACAACGTTTTCTCAAACACGTGCGGGTTATTGGCAATCAAGATATTTGCCGAGCGCAAAATACGGCTGGTTGAACGGTAGTTCTGCTCAAGTTTGATCACTTTGAGACTTGGGAAATCCTGACTCAACATCAACAGGTTTTTAGGCTGTGCACCGCGCCAGCTATAAATGGATTGGTCATCATCCCCAACCACAGTAAAACGCGCACGCTCCCCCACCAGCATTTTCACCAATTGATATTGGCTGGTGTTGGTATCTTGATATTCATCCACCAGCAAATAACGAATCTTACTCTGCCAGCGCTCTCTCACCTCTTGGTTGGTTTTCAGCAAGATCACTGGCATCAAGATCAGATCATCAAAATCCAATGCGTTGTAAGCCTTCATCTGCTTTTGATACATGGTGTAGCAGTGCGCGAACAATTGGTCACGCTCTCCCATCGCAACGGATTCAGCCTGCTGCGGCGTGAGCATGTCGTTTTTCCAATTGGAGATGGTATGTAGCAATTGCTTGAGTAAATCTTTATCGCCCTCTAGCTCATCTTCCGTCAGCTCTTTTAACAGTGCCATTTGATCTTGGTCGTCAAATAAAGAGAAGCCTGCTTTCAACCCCAAGCTTTTATATTCACGGCGAATGATGTTGAGCCCGAGGGTGTGAAACGTAGAGACGGTTAAGCCACGCGATTCTTGCTTACCAAGAGTTTGACCAACACGTTCTTTCATCTCACGCGCCGCTTTGTTGGTAAACGTCACCGCTGCGATATGGCGTGCTTTGTAGTCGCACTGTTGTACGAGGTACGCAATTTTGTTGGTGATAACGCGTGTCTTCCCTGAGCCAGCGCCTGCCAATACCAAGCACGGTCCGGACACGTGGTGGACGGCGTCATTTTGGGCTGGGTTCAGTTTCATGGTGTCCTCGATGATTTAGGCAATAGTTAGCACGTGTATTGTATACCCAGCAATCTCAAGATGCTTGTTCAGTGAAAATTTGTTTAGGTATCCCAGAAACACTCGTCGATATCGTTTTCAATAAAAAACTCAATAAATTCAATGCCGACTTTATCTTGCACCACGCATCAAAAAACATACAATGAATGAACGTTCATTCATTGAGAGCGCTGTGTTATGTCTGATAAGAAAACACAGATCCTAGAAGCAACGGAACATTTACTCGCAAAACACGGTTTCGACCGCCTCTCTATGCAGATGGTGGCAAAAGAAGCGGGTGTCGCCGCGGGAACAATTTACCGTTACTTTTCGGACAAAGAAGATTTGTTAAGCCAGCTAAGGAGCCATGTTGTTCGCCAATGCGCGACCAAGATGCTCGGAGGCTTCAGTCATAACATGTCTTTGAAACAACAATTTGTCACGCTGTGGTTAAACGCTTGGCGATTAACGATCAGCCGTGATGACAACGCGATTAACCGAGAACAGTTTGACAGTCTGCCTTACCAAAACAATGGCGAGCAGAGAGCAACAGAAAGAGAGGCTTTTTCTGCTGTTCATCAGTTTTTCCAACTTGGGATCGCAGATGGAACGTTTAAACCCCTTTCCACCGACGTGCTGTCCGGCATAGGTCTTGAACCGGCAATTTGTTTAGCGCGGAAACAGGTGAAAGGGATTATATCCCTTGACGAATCAGCACTCGATAGCGTGATCAACGCTTGCTGGGACGCAATTTGCCTTCATAAAGAATCGGAGCAATCTACATGAAGAAATGGTTAATTATGCTAGCCATTGTGGCGGCTATGGCCGCGCCAGTCCTCTATAAACTTAATGACAACCTAGCTAAATACGAAGCCTTTAAGAACATGCCAGAAGCAGAGTTCCCAGTGACTGTTGCTGAAATGGTATCGACGGATTGGGTACCAACCATCCAAGCAATCGGCTTCATCGAACCGAATCAAGGTGTCACGCTGACCAGCGAAGTGAGCGGTGTTATCGAAACTATCAATTTCGAATCCGGTCAAACTGTGAAAACGGGTGATGTTCTGCTGGCGCTCGATTCTAAAGTGGAAGTAGCAAACCTTAAGAGTACCCAAGCTCGTTTGCCTGCAGCTGAAGCGAAATACAAACGCTACCAAGGATTGTTCCGTAAAGGGTCAATTTCCAAAGAAGCATTGGACGAAGCAGAAGCGAATTTCCGTTCACTTCAAGCGGATGTAGAAAGCCTCAACGCTTCTATCGACCGTCGCACTATCGATGCGCCATTCGATGGCATTGTCGGCCTGCGCAACGTATTCCTTGGACAATACTTGCAGCCTGGCAATGAAATTGTGCGCCTAGAAGACACCTCTATCATGCGCCTTCGCTTTACTGTTCCTCAGACAGATATTGCGAAAATCAAACTGGGTCAACAGATCGACATTTCTGTCGATGCGTATCCTGACACCCCGTTCACCGGGAAAATCAGCGCGATTGAACCTGCGGTTAACTACCAAAGCGGCTTGATCCAAGTACAGGCTGACATTCCAAACAACCACGGTCAGTTGCGCTCAGGTATGTTTGCTCGTGCCAACATCATCTTGCCAACCTTCGAGAATCAAATCGTTGTGGCGCAAACCGCCATCAATTTCACGCTTTACGGTGAGAATGTGTATGTACTTCGTGAAGAAGACGGTGAAATGCGCGCATATCAGCAAGTGGTAAAAGTTGGTGAGCGTAAAGGTCACATTGCACAAGTGCTTGATGGCTTGAAAGCTGGCGACAAAGTGGTGACGTCTGGTCAAGTTCGCTTGAGTAACGGCGCTAAGGTGAATGTTGTAGAAAGCGATGCCCTAAACCCACCGGCTGAGCTGCCACAACTGTAAGAGGCCGCCATGAAATTCACTGATATTTTCATAAAGCGTCCGGTGCTAGCGATATCGATCAGTTTTCTGATCGCTTTGCTGGGCCTGCAATCGATGTTCAAGATGCAGGTGCGCGAATATCCGGACATGACCAATACTGTGGTCACCATTTCCACCAGTTACTACGGTGCGAGTGCTGATCTCATTCAGGGCTTTATTACCACGCCGCTTGAGCAAGCGGTCGCGCAAGCCGACAACATCGACTTCATGACGTCTGAGTCTGTCTTGGGCTCGTCGACAATTACGGCGTACATGAAGCTCAACACCGACCCGAATGCCGCCCTTGCCGATATATTGGCGAAGGTGAATTCAGTACGTGCGCAGCTACCTGGCGAATCAGAGGACCCATCGGTATCGATGTCGACGGGCTCGACGACAGCGGTGATGTATATCGGCTTTACGTCTGAAGAGCTCGACTCAAGCCAAATTACTGACTATCTAGAGCGTGTGACCAAACCACAGCTATTTACAGTCAGCGGTGTTGCAAGTATTGACCTATACGGTGGTCTGAAATACGCCCTTCGCGTCTGGTTAGACCCTGCGAAGATGGCGGCTTTCAACCTTACCGCAACGGATGTGATGGGCGTGTTAAACGCCAACAACTTCCAATCTGCGACGGGTCAGTCGATTGGTACCTATATGGTATACAACGGCTCGGCAGATACGCAGGTTTCGGATACGGAAGAACTTAAACGTCTTGTTGTCGCTACTCAGAATGGTCAAGTGCTTCGCCTTGGTGATATTGCTGACGTCTCATTAGAGAAGAGTCACGATGTCTACCGCGCAACAGCAAATGGCTCTGAGGCGGTTGTTGCAGCAATCAACGCGGCACCAACAGCCAACCCAATCAACATTGCCGCTGATGTACTCAAGAAGCTACCTGATCTTGAGCGCAACATGCCAAGCAACATCAAGATGAACATCCTTTATGATTCGACCGTTGCCATTAACGAATCGATTTATGAAGTTGTAAAAACCATCATCGAAGCTGCATTGATTGTATTGGTTGTGATTACCTTGTTCTTGGGTTCATTCCGAGCGGTATTGATCCCTATCATCACCATCCCACTGTCTCTAATTGGTGTGGCCATGATGATGGAGCTATTCGGTTTCTCGTTAAACTTGATGACGCTACTGGCGATGGTATTGGCCATCGGTCTGGTGGTCGATGATGCGATCGTCGTTTTGGAGAACGTTGACCGGCATATCAAGCTCGGTGAACCGCCTTTCCGTGCAGCGATCATTGGTACGCGAGAAATTGCGGTGCCTGTTATTTCGATGACACTGACTCTGGCGGCAGTATATGCCCCTATTGCTCTAATGGGTGGTATCACCGGTTCGCTGTTCAAAGAGTTCGCGTTGACGCTTGCTGGTGCGGTATTTGTCTCCGGTATCATCGCATTGACGCTATCTCCGATGATGTGTTCGAAGATGCTTAAGGCCAATGAGCAACCAAGCAAATTCGAAGCGAAGGTCCATCATTTCCTTGATGCGATGACTCAACGCTACGCCACAATGCTGAGAGGCGTGATGGGCATGCGTCCAGTGATCATCACTTTCGCTGTTATTGTGTTCGCAAGCTTACCAATGCTGTTCAAATTGATCCCAAGCGAACTAGCGCCAGCTGAAGACAAAGGTGTGTTGGTAATGATGGGTACAGCGCCGTCTACGGCCAACCTTGATTACATTCAAAACACCATGGCAGAAGTGAACCAGAAACTGGCTGAACAACCTGAAGTGGCGTTCTCTCAAGTGTTCTCTGGTGTGCCTAAATCAAATCAGGCGTTTGGTATTGCCTCACTCGTTCCATGGAGTGAGCGTGAAGCCAGCCAGGCTGATGTCGTGCAGCGTATGGGTGTGGAAGTGAAGGATATTCCTGGAATGGCTGTCACTGCCTTCCAGATGCCTGAACTACCAGGTGCCTCTTCAGGCTTGCCTATTCAATTTGTTATTACCACGCCGAACAACTTCGAAAGCTTGTTCCAAGTTGCGTCTGATATCTTGGCTGAAGTGAAGAGCAACCCTCAGTTTGTTTACTCAGACATGGATTTGAACTTCGATTCTGCGACGATGAAAATCAACATCGACAAAGACAAGGCTGGTGCTTATGGCGTAACCATGCAGGACATCGGTATTACTTTGGGCACCATGATGGCGGACGGTTATGTTAACCGTATCGACCTTGATGGTCGTTCATACGAGGTGATCCCGCAGGTTGCACGTAAGTTCCGCCAAAACCCAGAGTCTGTCGAAGGTTACTACGTCCGTTCCGCAAACGGTGATGCCGTGCCTTTGGGCTCGCTCATTACTATCGATGTGATTGCAGAGCCACGCTCACTGCCTCACTTCAACCAGCTTAACTCAGCCACGATCAGTGTTGCCGCTGCAGGTATGCCAATGGGTGATGTGATCAACTGGTTTGAAAACATCGCGGCAGAAAAACTGCCTGCGGGCTATCAGCATGATTACTTAGGTGAGTCTCGTCAGTTCGTGACGGAAGGTAGCGCGCTTGTCGGTACCTTCATGCTGGCTTTGGCCGTTATCTTCTTGGTTCTGGCGATTCAGTTTGAGTCATTACGTGACCCGCTGGTGATCTTGGTATCTGTTCCATTGGCTATTTGTGGCGCATTGATTGCGTTGGCATCTGGCGCGGCGACCATGAACATCTACTCGCAGGTTGGTTTGATTACTTTGATTGGTCTAATTACCAAGCACGGTATTTTGATCTGTGAAGTCGCCAAAGAAGAACAGCTCCACAATGGCCTGAGCAAGATGGACGCGGTAATGGAAGCGGCGAAAGTCCGTCTACGACCGATCTTGATGACAACCGCAGCGATGATCGCGGGTCTTATTCCACTGATGTACGCAACAGGTGCTGGTGCAGCTCAACGCTTCAGTATCGGTATTGTTATCGTCGCAGGTCTGGCGATTGGTACGCTGTTTACCTTGTTCGTGCTACCTGTCATCTATTCTTACCTTGCTAGCCGCCATGAGCCGCTACCTGAGTTTGAAGAAGACTTGAAGGCATAAGCCAGCAAACATTAATGTACTGATGCCAATGTGAATCTTCGCATCAAAATAAAGGGTCTCTGAGTGAGACCCTTTTTATATTTTCACGTATAGAAAAGCATCGCCATCCGACAAATGTACAAAAGACAGTTTCGACAAAAGCAGTCGTGTTGCTTAGAATAACGGCATCAAATAAGGAGTAACGCATGTTCGATCCCAAAAAGCTGGAGCAAATCGCCAAGCAAATCCATGAGTCAATGCCAAAGCCAGTGAAGGATCTGGGCAATGACGTTGAACAGAAAGTACGTGAAGTGATTCAAGGTCAACTCGCTAAACTAGATGTAGTGAGTCGAGAAGAGTTTGATGTGCAAACCCAAGTCCTCCTTCGCACTCGCCAAAAGCTAAGTGAAATGGAGCAGAAGTTGGCGGAGTTCGAGCAGAAGTTAAACGAGAAATCTGACGCATAATCATTGCGGTTCAATAAGTCGGTTTTCAAGCAAAACCAGAATTAAAAAACCCGGCTTTCGCCGGGTTTTTCGTATTCAATTCGTCAGTGCGAAATAATTAGTCACCAACCGCAATGCGCTTCATGTCAGTCATGTAGCCACGTAGCTCTTGACCAATCCACTCTACAGGGTGGTTGCGTAGCGCGTCGTTAACAGCAATTAAGGTTGCGTTGTCAGCGTCGTTGCCTACATCGCCAAGACCTTTACCAATAACGTCAGTACCAACACCTGGCATGAACTTCTCACGAAGCAGTGGTGTTGCAACGTTTGCGAACAGGTAGTTACCGTATTCAGCCGTGTCAGAGATTACCACGTTCATTTCGTACAGACGCTTACGTGCAACAGTGTTTGCAATCAATGGAAGCTCGTGCAGTGACTCGTAGTATGCAGACTCTTCAATGATGCCTGATGCAGTCATTGCTTCAAACGCCAGCTCAACACCCGCGCGAACCATTGCAACCATCAAGATACCGTTGTCGAAGTACTCTTGCTCAGAGATCTTAACGTCTGAATCTGGGTATTGTTCAAATGCAGTTTCAGCAGTCTCTTCACGCCAGCCTAGTAGGTTTGCGTCATCATTTGCCCAGTCAGCCATCATGGTTGATGAGAAGTGACCAGAGATGATGTCGTCCATATGCTTGTTGTAAAGCGGACGCATCAGATCTTTAAGATCTTCTGACAATTCAAATGCTTTGATCTTCGCAGGGTTAGAAAGACGATCCATCATGTGAGTGATGCCACCGAACTTAAGCGCTTCAGTGATCGTTTCCCAACCAAACTGCAGCAGTTTACCGGCGTAGCTTGGGTCAATACCATCAGCAACCATCTTCTCGTAACATACGATTGAACCCGCTTGAAGCATGCCACAAAGAATGGTTTGCTCACCCATCAGGTCAGATTTAACTTCAGCAACGAAAGATGACTCAAGAACACCTGCGCGGTGACCACCCGTTGCAGCAGCCCAAGCTTTTGCGATTTCGTGACCTTCACCTTGTGGGTCGTTCTCTGGGTGAACGGCCATCAGAGTAGGAACACCGAAACCACGCTTGTACTCTTCACGTACTTCCGTACCTGGGCACTTAGGTGCAACCATCACTACTGTGATGTCTTTACGAATTTCCATACCTTCTTCAACGATGTTGAAGCCGTGCGAGTAGCCCAGTGCAGCGCCTTGTTTCATCAATGGCATTACAGCACTAACAACGCTGGTGTGTTGTTTGTCTGGTGTTAGGTTAACGACCAAGTCTGCTTGTGGGATCAGGTTTTCGTAGTTATCTACGTTGAAGCCGTTTTCTTTGGCGTTCTTGTAAGACTGACGTTGCTCGTCGATAGCAGCTTGGCGAAGTGCATAAGACACGTCTAGGCCAGAGTCACGCATGTTTAGGCCTTGGTTAAGACCTTGCGCACCACAACCAACAATAACCACTTTCTTACCTTTTAGGTAATCCGCTTCATTGGCAAATTCCGCTTTGTCCATAAAACGGCAAACACCCAGCTGAGCAAGTTGCTCGCGTAGGTTCAAGGTATTGAAATAGTTAGACATGTCGAATACTCCGTAAGAAAAATCTGTCCTTGAGCGATGTGTGCATGACAAGCTGCCACACCGAATTGGGTTCATAATAGATCAGGCAGTAAATTGCTTAAAGTGATATATTCACAACATGTAATTGCAATTTATGCAACATAAGAGATCGACAATGGACGTCAAACATCTTCAGTTCTTCATCCACCTTTGCGATAGCAAAAACTTTTCAAAAACTGCTGCGGCGATGCACATCAGTCCATCAGCCTTAAGCCGACAGATACAAAAGCTCGAACAAGAAGCCAATCAGCAGCTTTTCCTTCGAGACAACAGAAGTGTTGTGCTGACGCCTGCTGGGAAAAAACTATTACCTATAGCGATGAGAATACTGTCGGAATGGCAGCAATACCAAAGCCAAGCAGACGCATCAGAACACGACTTACGAGGCGAACTCCGCCTATTTTGCTCAGTGACTGCCAGCTATAGCCATTTACCCGAATTGCTCTCAGAGTTCCGTATTCGTCATCCCTTTATTGAGCTTAAGCTCTCCACAGGCGACCCCGCACAAGCCATCGACAAAGTGCTTCTTGATGAAGCCGACATCGCAATATCAGCAAGACCAGAGCAACTGCCTGCCAAAGTAGCATTCAAAGCGATTAGCGAAGTACCGCTATCGGTTATTGCACCTGCGGGTGTCAGTAGCTTTGCTGAGGCTCTACAAAAAGAAACGCCTGATTGGCACGCGATTCCATTCATCGTACCCGAAGCAGGTACAGCCAGAGAAAGAGCCAACACTTGGTTCAAGCAGATGAAGATAAAACCCAACATCTACGCGCAAGTATCTGGCCATGAAGCGATCGTGAGCATGGTTGCCTTGGGCTGTGGGGTGGGTATCGCGCCAGATGTTGTCATCAACAACAGTCCTGTGAGGGAGAAGATTGAGCGGCTACGTCTGGCACCCATCAAGCCTTTTGAGCTGGGGGTGTGTAGCCTGCGCTCACAGCTGGATAACGCTTTAGTTAAGGCGCTGTGGGATATCGCAGAAGAGAAAAACATCAAGAATTAGGCGAATATCAATTCCGTCTCATGCATGAATCAACAAGGTTTGTCAGTTCCACGCAACGACGTCTATTCTGCCTTCATTGACACTTACAGGCAGACATAAAATGTCATTTATAGAAAGAGTAGGAAAAGCGCTAGAACCACTCATGTTAGCAATGGGTTTAATAAGCCCTCTGGCAACACTCCCGCAAATATACAAACTCTATTTCTCTCACAGTGAAAGTGCTGAGGGTTTATCGCTAATAACATGGCTGCTTTACACGTTTATTGCATCGCTCTGGACCATATATGGGCTGTATCACAAGAACCCAACTATTTGGGTTGGTAACGGGCTGGGGTTCATCATGTATGTCGCGATGGTCGTAGGGATTATCGCTCATGCAGGCATGACGTTTTAAGCCTGAATCTCTCTGATCTGCTTACAACGCCAAAACCCTCAGACGATAAAAAGCCCCGCTATTGCTAGCGAGGCTTYTTAATAAATGGCGGAGCGGACGGGACTCGAACCCGCGACCCCCGGCGTGACAGGCCGGTATTCTAACCAACTGAACTACCGCTCCACACGGTGATAAACAGTCTCCTGTCTATCCGATACATGTCGTTCAACTCACGTATCTAATCTTTTTGCCTTCATCTTTTTCTTAAAAAGACGAAAACGAATTTGAAGCCTGGCGATGTCCTACTCTCACATGGGGAGACCCCACACTACCATCGGCGCTGTTACGTTTCACTACTGAGTTCGGCATGGGATCAGGTGGGTCCATAACGCTATGGTCGCCAAGCAAATTTTGTTGTGTTTCCCGCCTAAGCGAAAAACGAAAATCTGGGAAAATGTCTGACTAGCTTCTCTTACACATTCAATGTTCTACTTTGAGTCTGCTAAAACCCCTTGGGTGTTGTATGGTTAAGCCTCACGGGCAATTAGTATCAGTTAGCTCAACGCCTCGCAGCGCTTACACACCTGACCTATCTACGTCGTAGTCTTCAACAACCCTTTAGAGACCTTAAAGGTCTAGGGATGACTCATCTTGAGGCTCGCTTCGCGCTTAGAT